>NZ_JBELQE010000071.1:0-4476 GCF_040270385.1 Methylorubrum podarium
GTTCGGGGTGGGGGTGGTGCAGACGGCACCGCACCGCCTCATCCTGAACCACCCCCACCTCCTGCCTCCTCCCCACAAGGGGGAGGAGAGGGGCGACGGCGACCGAAGTAATCAACCGGAACCCGTATCAGCCGGAAGTCGGCTGAAAGACTCGCCCCTCCTCGAAAGGCCGAAGCCGCGGCGGCCCGTAGGCCGCCGGCCCTCACTTCGACGGCAGCGTCGGATCGCCGAAGCGCTTGGCGAGGAAGAGGATGTCGTCCTCGTCCTTCGCCTGCTCCACGAGGCTGCCCTTGGCCTCGTCGAAGAACCACGTGGCGTATTTCGACGGGGCGGCGGCCGGCCGCTCCTTGCCGCGCAGGACGATGTCGCCGCCTTCGATGGAGCGGATCACGTCCTTCGGCACCAGCGGCTTGTGGGCCACCGCCTCGATGGTGGCCGGACGGCCCGCGACGGCGCCCGGGTTCAGCGTGCTGGCGGCGGTCGCCAGGATCGAGGAGGGCAGCGACAGGCCGGCATCGAAGGTCCAGATCGCCCGCTTCTTGTAGAAGCCGACGAGCGAGACGCCGTCGGTGCCCTCGCTGATCTGATCCGCCCCCGTCGAGGCGCCCAGGGGCACGCCGTATTGCGGGGCCGACAGCCACGGCGCGACCGCGGACGGGGTGCCCAGGGCCGCGTGGCCGTAGGTCGCCGCGTAGCTCGCCACCGACGGTGCGCCCCACTGCCCGGCGACCGGCATGCCGTAGCGGAAGTTGATGAAGCGCGTGTCGGAGCCGGCCGTGTTGATCACGCCGATGCTGTCCTTGAACAGCGCCGGGGTGAAGCTGCCCTGGTTCAGGCCGGTCCCCGGCAGGAGCACCGTCAGCGCGTTCGGCCCGATCATCCGGCCGTCGGCGTTGACGCTCGGCACCAGCGTCGCCTGCGCCCCGAAGATGCGGTTGCTGCCGGCACCGCCCGCGATGATGTCCTCGCCCGCCGTGATCGTGCCGGCATAGACGCCGGAGGCCGGCGTCGAGGAGTCCGGGACGCCCATGACGAAGCGCACGTCGAACAGGACGCTCTGCAGGTCGAAGCGGGCATCCCGAGCCGCACCGATCCAGCCGCGGTAGCCGGCGGTGAGGCTCAGCGGTCCGGCGAAGCCGAAGGGGCTGTCCCAGGCCAGGCCGTAGTAGAGCGAGTTGCGCCAGCCGAGGACGCTGCCGGCGAGGGCGTTCCAGGCGGAGCGGGTCCACGGGTCGAGATCCCCGCCGAGCCCGATGCTGCCGGTCCCGAGGACGCGGGCATCGACCTGCGCGCGATCCTCGGCGAGGCTCGCGGCGGTCACGTCCCGGCCCTCGGCCGCGCTGGCGGCCGGGATCTGGATGAAGCCGGTATCGCCGATCAGCAGGTCGTCGCCGTCCCCGCCGGTGATCCGGTCGCCGCCGCTGTGGAAGCGGTCGCCGCGGGCGCCGACCGTGACGAACCAGTGCAGGGCTGCCGACTTGAGGTCGACGGGGAAGTCCGCCGTCAGATGCTGACGCATCGCGGTGAACCGCTCCGCTGCCCGTGCCGCCACGGCCGCCTCGACGGAGGCCGCGTCCTGGGCCCGGGCCGGATCGAAGGCCGCGAGCGCGCGGGCCACGCCGGGCTGGAGCATCACCAGGGTGTCGCCGATGACGAGGTCGTCACCCGCCCCCGCCTCGATCGTGTCGTTGCCGATCGAGAGCGTGTGGCCCGTGCGCATCGCGTCCGGCAGGCCGTAGGCGAGGAGCTGGTTCAGCGGCAGACCCGCCATCGTCTCCAGCCGCGCCGTGACCGGCGCCTGGGCGGCGCGCCCCGTCATGGCGAGGTCGGTGAGGACCGCGCGCATGTCGGAGAGGAAGTCGCTGAGGCCCAGCGCCGCTTCGACGCTCTGGCTCCGCAGCGGTCCGGTGCCGCGCACGATGGTGCGGCCGGCATCGCCCACGATGACGTCGTCGCCGTCGCCGCCGGTGATGGTGTCGTTGCCGTAGGCGATCGTCCGGCCGGCGGCCCCCTGCATCAGGTCGACCCCGCGGCCGAGCGTGGCGAAGACGCTGAGCAGATCGCCCATGGAAGCCGAGACCTTGTCGATCTGGGCGTTGAGCGCGGCGTAGGCGGTCACGTCGAGGGTGTAGGTCTCGCCGCTGTCGCCGTAGATCGTGTCGTTGCCCGCACCGCCCTCGATGGTGTCGTTGCCCGCCAGCACGCCGTTGGTGCCGTAGAGGCTCGGAACCAGCGAGGCGTAGACCGTCAGCCGCGCTCCGTCGCCGCGCCGGATCGGGTCGGAGCCGGCGATGTCGGCGGCCAGGCCGGCCATCGCCGGGTAGACCTCGATGCGCGGGGCGCCGGCGCTCAGCGCGCCGGGGACGAGGTTGGCGGCCGGTACCACGACCTCGCCGCCGAGCGGCAGCACGAGGCCGGTCTCCGGCGCCGCCCCGATCAGCCGGATCGCGTTGACGATCGCCGGCTTGTCCGAGGCCGTCTCCGCGAGGTTCGAGGCGCGGTCGCCGTAGATCAGGTCGTCGCCGGCCCCGCCCATCAGGAGGTCGTTGCCGCGCTGGCCGAACAGCACGTCGTTGCCGTCGCCGCCGGCGAGGATGTCGTCGTCGGCCTTGGCCAGCGAGACGGTGAGCGCGGAGGTCGCCCAGGCTCCCCCCTCGCCCGTGGTCAGGCGCGTCCCCGCGCCGTCGCGGGCGCCGACCGCGAGGACCAGGTCGGCCCGTGCCAGCCGCTCGGCGAGGTCGGCCGTGCGTGCGGCGGCCGACTGCGAGTCCGTGGCGATGGCGGCCGTGACCGTGCCGATCTCCTCCAGCACCACGTCGCGGTGCCAGGTGCCGTCGCTGTTGAGGACCGCGCTGCCGTCCTGACCGTAGGCGCGCACGATCCGGCCCTCGTCGCCGAGGAGGTAATCGACCCCGGTGCCGCCATCGATCCGGTCGCGGCCGAGGCCGCCGACGATCTCGTCGGAGCCTTCCTCGCCGTAGATCAGGTCGTCGCCCATCTGGCCGAAGATCCGGTCGTCGCCCGCGCCGCCGGCGATCGCGTCGTCGCCGCCGACGAAGTCGATGAGGTCGAAGCGCAGCACGTCGCGGGTCACCGTGTCGGCGAAGGGACCGGGATTGCGCTGCCACGCCACTGATTTCACGTCGTCCACGAGCACGTTGCGGGTGATGACGCCGTTGTCGCCGAGGATCACGTCCGCGCCGGTGCCGCCGTTGATGAGATCGTTGCCGTCGGCCCCGCCGAGCACGTTGTGGCCGCCGGTGATGTCGTCGTCGCCCTCGCCGCCGGAGAGCGTGTCGTCGCCCTGCTGGCCGTAGAGGAAGTCGTCGCCCGCGCCGCCCTCGATCGTGTCGTTGCCGCCGCCATCGGTCGCGGCGGTGAAGATCGACACCGCGCGCTGGTTCACCGGCAGGGCCAGATCGTAGAGCATGTGGTCGCCGAACAGCACGTCGTGGCCGCTCGCGCCGAGGATCACATCCGCACCGGTGCCGCCGGCCGCGAAATCGTTGCCGTCGCCGGCCTCGATGCGGTCGTCGCCGCCCGCGAGGGGATCGGTGGAGGCGACCCGCCGGATCACCGCGCGGCCGGAGGCCAGGGCGAGATCCGCCCGGCCGTTGTCGCCGAGGATCATGTCGGCGCCCGCGCCGGTGGCGATGCGGTCCGCACCGACGCCGCCGAAGACGAGGTTGTCGCCGTCGCCCGCCACGATCTGGTCGTCGCCGCCCGCGGTCGGATCGATCGTCTCGAGCACGACCATGACGCCGCCGGAGAAGCTGGCGCGGCCGTGGTCGCCGACGATGGCATCGCGGCCCGTGCCGGTGGTGACGGAATCGCCGCCGAGCCCGCCGAGGACGAGGTTGCCGCCCTCGCCCGCCCGGATCGTGTCGCCCGCGCCGTTGACCGCATCGAGCGTCGTCACCGAGGCGATGACGCCGAGCGTGAAGAGCGCCCCGCCGCTGTCGCCCAGCACGATATCCGCGCCGGCACCGGTGTCGATCGTGTCCGCACCGAAGCCGCCGAGGACGAGGTTGTCGCCATCGCCAGCCATGACGGTGTCGTCGCCGCCCAGCCCCGTGTCGGTCGACAGGATCTGCGTGAGCAGTCCGGCTGCGTCGTAGGTCACCGAACCGAAGTCGCCGAGGATGACGTCGGCACCCGTGCCGGCGGTGATCGCGTCGGCTTCCGTGCCGCCGAGGGCGAGGTTGTCGCCATCGCCCAGCGTCAGCGTGTCCTTGCCGCCGTCGGCGGTCGCCGTGGTGGCCACGCTCACGCGCACGCCGCCGGCAAACACCACCACACCGTTGTCGCCGAGCACGATGTCGGCGCCGCCGAGCACCGTCACCTTGTCCGCGCCGACACCGGCGATGACGAGGTTGTCACCCGCGCCCGCCTCGATGCTGTCGTCGCCGCCGATCGCCGTGTCCAAGCTCTCGGCCCGCTCGATCAGGCCGTTCGCATCGAAGCGGATCTGGCCGG
>NZ_JBELQE010000072.1:0-94769 GCF_040270385.1 Methylorubrum podarium
GTTCGGGGTGGGGGTGGTGCAGACGGCACCGCACCGCCTCATCCTGAACCACCCCCACCTCCTGCCTCCTCCCCACAAGGGGGAGGAGAGGGGCGACAGCGGCCGAAGCGATCAACCGGACACCGTGCGACTCGGCCGGTGCGACTGACTAGAACCGGCGGCAGCGCACCGCCTCGTCGGCGAGCGAGGCGCGCACGACCTGTCCGCCCGCCGCCTCGCAGGTCGATCGGAACGACCGTTCGGACCGGTGGAAGCCCCAGATCGCGATCATCGGCGCGACCATGATGAACACGGTCATGCCCATGATGAAGGCGGGAAACCATTCCGGCATCCGCGGGGGCGAGGGCGGCTCCGGGCGGATCGGCGGCAGGGGCGCCAGGAAGGCCAGGAGCGGGAGCAAGTCCAAGGCTCTCATGGTTCGGACTCTCGCGCGTGCGGTTCGGGCCGCCGAGGCCGGCCGTCCCGAGATTAACCCATGCCGACCGCTTCCCGTCACCTCGGAAGCGGAAGACGATGCGTCGCAGGAGATCCGGCCGGACGGGTGATCACGGGACCGGAACCGGCTCGGTCAACTGGTTGATCGACATCAGGTAGGCGACGAGGGCCGTCTGCTCTTCGGCGGAGATCCCGGCCTCCGTATCCGCCCAATAGGCATGGCCCTCGCCCGTGACGCGGGCCATCCGCGCTTTCTGCGAGGCCGCGTTCGCGGCCACGACGTTCGCGCGCAGGCCGCGGTCGACCAGGGCTCTCAAGCTGTTGGCCGGATCGGGCAGGATGCCCGCGTCGAGCGTTCCGGAGACGCCGAGTTGCCTCTCCGCGTTGGGACCGACGGCGACGCCGGAATCGTGGAGATAGGGCGCGCTCCAGGCGAGACCGACGAGGTTCTGCACCTTGTAACCGCCCTTGGTTCCGGCATGCCCCCAGGCGAGCTGCACCTGCTTGAGTTCTTCCCCGGCGAGGGGGATCGGCACGAGCTTCGGATCGGGCGGGAGCGGGAAGGGCGTGTCGGTCGCGAAGATCGCCGGCGGAGCCAAGCGCGCCTCCATCCGCACCGTCGAACGCGCACGGCTCGGCTGCGTGCCGATCTCCTCCACGGGAACGACCCGGTGGTTGCTGAGCGCCGGTCCGGAATGACAGCCGGCGCAGCCGACTCGCTCGAACACCGCGCGGCCCCGCCTCACCCGCTCGTCGTCGCCCCCGGCCGATGCCTGCGGTGCGCGCAGGAGATTCTGGAAGGCCGACATCGCGTTGTTGGCGTAATTGGCCGCCTCCCCAGGAACCGAGGCCAGAAGGCCGTTGTCGGTCATGTAGTTGGTGGCAGGAAAGCTCGGCAGCACCGCGTAGCTGTTGAGGCCCGGCGCGCCCGGCGTCGGGTCGGCGGCCCTCAGCAGCTCGGTCGGGCGCCGACCGGAATCCGGGTCGTAGCGCAGGGCCGGTGCCGCCGCGCCCTGCAGGACCGTGCCGAGATAGACCTCCGGATCGAGCCCGAACAGGGTCATCGCGGCCTGCGTCTGCTGCGTCGTGTCGGAGTTGGCGGCGTGGACGTTGTTGTTGAGCGCCGACAGTCCCTTGAACGGCCCGATCCCGGCGCGTCCGCTCCAACTGTAGGGCTCGCCGTAGGCCGAGAAGCTCGAGGGGATCGAGGTCGGGTTGGTCTCGCGATCGGCCGATGAATCGAAGCTGCCGGCGGGCCAGCTCGCGACCTCGGCCTTGGCCGCGGCCTCGAACCCGGCCCGGTCGGGGAGGGGCACCTTCGATCCCCCCTCGACCGTGACGCCGCGTGCCGGATCGCCGGGATGGGCGGATGGGTCGGCGCTGCCATGCATGAAGTAGGCTGTCGTATTGCTCGCGAGCGCCATGAGCAGGCCGGCATTGAGGTCGGTGTTGGGCGCACCCTCCACCACCTTGCCGGAGGCCGGATCGACCGCCGCGTGACAGAGCGCGCAGGTGATCCCCATGCGCAGGCGTCCGCGGTCGTAGAAGGTGCGGATGCCGAGGATGAAGGCCGAGCCGCGCGCGACGTCGAGGCCGGTCGGGACCAGCTCACCCGTCTTCCAGACCCGGTCGCCCACGGTCACGTCGCGGGCCATGCGGACCTTGAGGTTCGTGGTGCCGCCGCCCCCGAGCAGGAGGATGGCGCGGGCGACCTCGTAGGGCGTCAGGCCGCCGTCGAGCATTCCCATCACGTCGGAGAGGAAGACCTCGTTGCCGAAGGTCTCGCGATAGAAGGCCTCCCGGCCGCGCCTCACCAGCGCGTCATTGATCGCGACGGCGCCGTTCGCGGCGGAGAGGGCTGCACGTCCCTCGGGTGTGGCGTTCAGCCGCTGCGCCACTTCCTGCCCGACGCGGCGGCCGAGAACGTCGTAGGCGGTCCGCAGCGGATAGCGTTCCGGGTTCAGCAATTCGCCATCATCGGGCATCGGTGCGTGACTGAAGCGGACCAAGGATCCGGCGGCAAGAACGGCCCCTCCCGCAATCGCGGAGATCAGGACGACACGAAGTGGCCAAGCCATTAGGGCGTAGGTTCCTCGAGGCAATGAGGACAAAAAAACGCGTCGAGAAAACTTCTTTCTCGAACTTTCGTTCGTTGCGACTGAAAATAACGTAGGCGAGGCTGGTTTCGATGCGGCACATACGATGCGCACGAAGGGATTTTTGAACCCTTCACATGCCTATGCACAGCGCCCGGCTCTTTTGAGCACTGATAATCTATGTTGGCGCGGGAGCATGCAAATCGCGGGACTAATCCGGCGCCGGGGCGCAAGCCCCGTTTGAGTCCGTGACCTGCCACAGGACCTGATGCCAAAGACTGCCTTCGACGCCATCGCCCTGCCTCTCGACGGTGAGGTGCCGACGCTCCCCCCCGACGTCCAACAACGCCTTGGAGCCCTCCTCGCCGAAGCCTATGCGGGAATGCCGGGCAACCCGAGCGCCGAAGCCGGTCGCTTCGACGCTCTGCTGGCCCGGTTGGAGAGCGTGCTCGTCGCCCAGGAGGGCAAGGACGAGGAGACGTTCCGAGCCGCCATCATCGAGATGACGCCGCGCCTCTACAACTTCGCCATGTCGCTGACGAAGAACCCGTCGGCCGCCGACGACCTCGTGCAGGACACGTTCCTTCGGGCGTGGCGCAGCCGCTCGCGCTTCACCGTCGGCACCAATCTCGGCGCGTGGCTGTTCACGATCATGCGCAATGCCTTCTACTCGCGCCACCGCAAGGAGGTCCGCGAGGTCGCCGACAGCGATGGCGATTACGCCGAGCGCTTGGCCGCTGCCCCCGAACAGTCGGGCCATGTCGATCTGATGGATGCGCAGACGGCGCTCGCCAAACTGCCCCTGCCGATGCGGCAGGCGCTGATCCTCGTGGCGATCGAGAACCTCAGCTACGAGGAAGCGGCGACCGTGATGAACTGCCGCATCGGCACGGTGAAGAGCCGTGTCTGGCGCGCCCGCGAGCAGCTCGCGCAGATCCTCGGCTATAGCGCCGCCGATGTCGGCTCCGACGGCATGACGCTCTCGGCGGTCGGCGGCTCGACCTGGATGGCGTAGACGCCCGCCTCCGAACGGTGCCGTGTCCGGCACCGTCCCGCGTCACGCGCTCATCTGCAATTGCAGCTGCGGCAGGCGCGAGGTCCGGGCGAGGCCGAACTCTTTCAGCGAGACGACTTCGACCAACGCGTCCTTGCGGGCGATGACGACGCTGTTGTCCGGCACCGGCGTCCAGGTCGCGTGCTCCTTGTCCAGCGGCTCGGAGACCACGACGACGCCGTCCGGCGACTGCCGGTAATACATGCTGTTGGCCGCGTCGTTTGCCGCGTAGCGGAAGGCGTAGAGGTCGCGCCCGTCCGCGAGCGCCGCGGTGAAGCGGAACGGGTGGCCGCCCTCGATGCCGCCGACCAGCTCCGTCACCTTGGCGAGCGCCAGGGCCGTGGCGGTGATCGGATCGCGCTTCACCTCCGAGGCCATCAGGCCCTGGCCGAGGATGGCGAGGAACAGGGCCTCGGAATCGGTGGTGCCGTTGCGCGACGGGTAGAGCTCGTCGGGGATCAGCGCCTCAAGCGGCCGGCGCAGCCGCGCCCAGTCGCCGACATAGCCGTTATGCATGAACAGCCACGGGCCGCAGGCGAAGGGATGGCAGTTCGGCCGGGTGATCGGCGTGCCGGTCGCCGCGCGCACATGGGCGAAGAACAGGTGCGAGTGGAGGTGGCGACAGATGTAGCGCAGGTTCTCGTCGGACCAGGCCGGCTGTACCTCGCGGAAGCGGCCGGGCTCGGGATGGTCGCCGTACCAGCCGAGGCCGAACCCGTCGCCGTTGGTGCTCGCGGTCGATTCGAGCGCCTTGATGCTCTGCGACACCAGCGAATGCGCCGGCTCGGTCACGTAATGCTCCAGCGGGATCGTGCGGCCTCGATAGGCGATCCAGCGACACATCGTTTCGACTCTCCCGCAGCGTTCCAGCGCATCGCGCATCGGGGATGATCGTGGAGAATCCGCGTCACCTTGAGCGCAGCCCGGCGCCGGGGGGCTTCCGGCGCGACGGGTCATGCGTGCAACGCGGGAGCGGACGATCAGATGCCGTGCGATTGCAGCCACGCTTCGAGCAGGGCGACCTGCCAGAGCTTGGAATTGCCCTTCGGCGTCAGCGTCCCGTCGGGATCGGCGAGCAGGCGATCGACGTAAGCGCGGTTGAAGATCCCCCGCTCTCGGGCGGCCGGACGATCCAGCACGTCGCGCACGAAGTCCATGAACGGCCCGCGGATGTGCTTCAGGGCCGGAACCGGGAAATAGCCCTTCGGCCGGTCGATCACCTCCGCTGGCACGACAGCGCGGGCGGCCTCCTTGAGGATGAACTTGCCGCCGTCGCGCACCTTCAGCTCGGCGGGGATCCGGGCGGCCAGCTCGACCAGCTCGTGATCGAGGAAGGGCACCCGCGCCTCGAGCCCGCAGGCCATGGTCATGTTGTCGACCCGCTTGACCGGGTCGTCGACCAGCATGATCCGCTGGTCGAGGTCGAGGGTTTTGTCGATGGCGCTCGCGCTCCGCGACTCGGCGAAGAAGCGGGCGATGAAGTCGCGGCTGTAATCCTCGTCGACGAAGTCGGGGGTCAGGGCCTCGCGCATCTCCGCGTGGTCGCGGTCGAAATAGGCGCGGGCGTAATCGCCCGTCGGATCGGTCGAGCCCATCAGCTTCGGATACCAGTGATAGCCGCCGAACACCTCGTCGGCGCCCTGACCGCTCTGGATCACCTTCACGTGCCGGGCGACCTCCTGCGACAGCAGCAGGAAGGCCACGGCGTCGTGACTCATCTGCGGCTCGGCCATGGCGTGGATCGCCGTCGGCAGAGCTTCCAGCGTGCGCGAGCCGTCCACCACGAGCTTGGCGTGGTCGGTCGCGAAGCGCTCGGCGATGATGTCGGAGTACTTGAACTCGTCGCCCTCGACGCCGTTCACCGCGTCGAAGCCGACGGAGAAGGTCTTCAGCCCGCTCTGGCCGTTTTGGGCGAGCAGCGCCACGATCACCGACGAATCGAGACCGCCCGAGAGCAGGACGCCGGTCGGCACGTCGGCGATCTGGCGGCGGGCGACCGCCGTGCCGAGGGAGTCGAGCACCGCCGCGCGCCAATCCGCCTCGCTCATGTGGCGGTCTTCCGCGCGCGGGCCCACGGTCAGCGTCCAGTAGGTCTCTTCCCGGCGCGAGCCGTCGGGCTCGAAGGTCAGGGTCGTGGCCGGGTGGACCTTGCGCACGCCCCTGAGGATCGTCAGCGGCGCCGGCACGCCCGCGTGCCAGCTCATGTAGTGGTGCAGCGCCACCTTATCGATCGTCGTATCGACCTCCCCCGCGGCGAGCAGGGCCGGCAGCGAGGAGGCGAAGCGGAAGCGACGGCCGGATTCCGCGTAGTAGAGCGGCTTGATGCCGAGCCGGTCGCGGGCGAGCGTGACGCGGCCGGAATCGCGCTCGTGGACCGCGAACACGAACATGCCGAGGAAGCGCTTCACGCAGTCCCGACCCCAGGCATGGAACGCCTTGAGCACGACCTCCGTGTCGCTGGTCGAGAAGAAGCGGTAGCCCTTGGCCGTCAGCTCCTCGCGCAGATCCTTGTAGTTGTAGATGCAGCCGTTGAAGACGATCGAGAGGCCGAGTTCGGCATCGATCATCGGCTGCTGGCCGGCCTCCGACAGGTCGATGATCTTGAGGCGACAATGGCCGAACACGACGCCGCCCTGGCCGTGAAGGCCGCCGGCATCGGGTCCGCGGGGGCGCAGAACCTCCATCATCGCCCGCACGGCGTTCGGATCGGCCGCGCCGCCGAAATTGATTTCTCCGCAGATACCGCACATCGTCGCCGGCCGTCCTCGTCTCGTCCCCGGTGTTCGAACCTGAGCGTCAGAACCGGATGGCGCCCGGCCCGTTCCCTGCCGCCGGCGAAACGCTCACCTTCGTCCGATGCCGCGCGGCACGTTCGCTCCGGTCGTTCCGACCAAGCGATTTTCGAGCCATTGCCGGGTGATCGCCCTCGGGACCTCACCGGCGGATCGAAGCGGTGGGGGCGCCTCAGGCCGGGAGCTTCAGCCCCTCGCGGGCGAACACCGCCCGAACTGCCGGGCGCTCGGCCATGCGACGGGCATGCGCGGTCCAGGCCGGGAAGCGGGCCGGCATGTCGAAGCCGATGACCGGACCGCGGGCCCAGATCCAGTACACCATCAGGTAGGGATCGACGACGCTGTAGCCCTCGCCCAGCGCCCAGCCGCCGTTCGAGAGACGCACCTCGGTCATGGTGCAGAGATCGCCGAAGGTGTCGGCGCCCTTGGCCCGGATCTCCGGGAAGGCGGCCTCGTCGGCGCTGTAGCGCTCCGGCCGGCGGACATGGGCGTAGGCGACCTGATGCCCGGTCGAGAGCCACGCCATCCACTCGTCGGCGACCGCCTGCCCGCGCAGGTCCTGCGGCAGCAATCCGGCCTCCGGATGCGAGCGGGCGAGGTGGCGCAGGATCGCCGCGCTCTCGGTGAGGACCCAGCCGTCCTCGTAGAGCGCCGGGACGCGCCCGCGCTCGTTGACCGCGAGGTATTCCGGTGCGCGCTGATCGCCCTTGGCGAGGTCGAGGCGGACGGTCTCGTAGGGCGCGCCGATCTCCTCCAGCACGATGTGGGAGGCGAGCGAGCAGGCCCCGGAGGCGTAGTAGAGGGTGCGGGCGGTCATGACGAGGAAACTCGCGTCAGAGAGATGCCGAGCAGCGGTGCGAGCCTGCCCCGAACTTCGGCAAGTGTTTCATCAGGAACGTAGCCGAGGGTCCGCAAGATGCGCGCGTCGCGATCGAGCGAACGGATCTGATCGACGAGGACAGCGCCTTGCACGGGCAAACCGGGCGGCAGCAGCACCTTTGTCGGCCAGGGCTGGACATTCCGCGTGACCGGGCAAACGATGACCCGCCGTGTCATCACGGCCGTATGATCGGTGGAGACGACCAGGGCCGGCCGACGCCCCCGCTGTTCCGTACCGCGGGTCGGATCGAGATCAACGAGAAGAAGTTCGCCGGCGCGGTGGATGGCGTCACCGGGGATCGTCGTCATCGATCACCTCGGAACCGCGATCCGGCCCCCAATCGACGCTCGGGGGCTCGAAGTCGGGGCCGAGGCGTCGGGCTTCGGCGATCATCTCTTCCAGTGTGTAGACCGGGATTCCGGTGGCGGAGTGCGCGCGCGGGGAGGGGACGATCGCCTCCTCCCGAGCGCCGGTTGCGACGGCCGGCGACGCGAGCGCCGGACGGACTTCCACCACCTCGCCCTCGCGCACGCCGAGCTGCCGGACCTCGTCGGCCGACAGTCTCACGGCGAGATCGTCGCCCCAGCGCACCACCTTGGCTTCCATCGGAGACATCCTTCTCCCGAAGTCGGCCCAGTATAGCGCGATCCGGCCCGAAAGGCCCGTTACAGCGGCTCCGCGCCGCGGCCCATGGCGGCGATGCCCGTGCGGGAGATCTCCACGAGGCCGATCACCGAGAGCAGGCGGATGAAGCGGTCGATCTCCTCGGTCGAGCCGGTGAGCTCGAACACGAAGGAGTTCAGCGTGGCGTCGAGGGTGCGGGCGCCGAAGGCGGCGGCGAGGCGCAGGGCCTCGCTCCGGTGCTCGCCGGTGCCGGCCACCTTCACGAGGCACAGCTCCCGCTCCAGCGCCTGCCCCTGCAGCGTCAGGTCGACGACGCGGTGGACCGGCACGAGGCGGTCGAGCTGCGCCTTGATCTGATCGATGACGGCGTTGGTGCCGGTGGTGACGATGGTGATGCGCGAGAGGTGGCGCGCCTCTTCCGTCTCCGAGACGGTCAGGCTCTCGATGTTGTAGCCGCGGCCGGAGAACAGGCCGGCGATGCGGGCGAGCGCGCCGGGCTCGTTGTCGACGATGACCGCCAGGGTGTGGCGGTTGACGGACTCGATCCGCGTCGGCTCGGGGTAGTGGGTGTTCATCGCGTTCATGGTCTGGCGTCCCTCAACTGGATCTTTGCTCGATCGCGCTTGCGCCACCTGCGGTCCGCACCCCGGTGCTGGACCCACCTGCCGGTGGCGTGATACCGGCCGCGCCATGGATCGGCGCCAGCGTGTCTTGAATTTCGTCCTGCCGCAGGGCCGAACCGGCGTCGAGATCGGCCCCCTCACGAACCCCCTCATCCGCAAGGACGAGGGCGACGTGCTCTACGCCGACCATCTGCCGACGGACGCGCTGCGCCGCCAGTACGACGGCCATCCCACTCTCGGCCCCGTCGGCACCGACGGCATCGTTCCCGTCGACGTCGTGCTGGGGGAGGGCGGTCTGGCGGACGCGCTCGGTCCGCGCGGGCCGGTCGATTACATCGTGGCCTCGCACGTCGTCGAACACGTCCCGAACGCCATCGGCTGGCTGCGCGAGGCCGGCGACGCCCTGCGGGAGGGCGGCGTGTTCTGCCTCATCGTGCCCGACAAGCGCTTCACCTTCGACCATTTCCGGAGGCCGACGACGGCCGGCGCGCTGGTCGCCGCCCATCTCGCCGGCCTGCGCAAACCGCCGGTCGCCGTCGTCTACGAGCATTTCGCCCGGGCGAGCCCGGTCGAGGCGAGTGCGGTCTGGAAGGGCAGACCCGTGCTGTTGAGACCGATCAGCGGCGGTCCGACGGAGGCCCTGTCCATCGCCGCCGGCATCGCCGAGACCGGCGCGTCGGTCGATGTGCATTGCGCGGTGTTCACGCCCTGCAGCTTCGCCGACATCCTCGCGGAGCTGATCGGCCTCGACCTGCTGCCGTTCGAGTGCGCGGCGCTGGAGCCGACCTGCCCATGGGAGAGCGAGTTCTTCGTGCTCCTGCGCAAGCGCACCGACCGGACGGCGGCGGAACGCGCCGCGACGGTGCCGCGCCTCGATCCGCGCCGCCACGACGCGCTGCCGCGACCGCGCTGGCCGCAGCGACTCGCCCTGCGGCTCCCGCGGCGCTGGCGCCGGGCCTTCCGCTGAGGGAAGGCCCGACCCCGCCGATCGAAGCGTCCGGTCCATGGCTCCGTGCCGCGAGACGGGATGCCGGTCCGGTCAGACCAGCATCTTGCCCTCGGCCGAGATGACGTCGCCGAGCTCGACCCCGGTCTCGCCGAGATAGTCGGAGAGCAGCATCTCGTTGTGCGCCTTGCCCGACGGGATCATCGGGAAGCAGTTCTCGGTCTTGTCGACGACGCAGTCGAAGATCACCGGCCCGTCATAGGCCAGCATGTCCTGGATCGCCGCGTCGAGCTCGCTGGGCTTCTCGCAGCGGATGCCCTTGGCACCGTAGGCCTCGGCGAGCTTCACGAAGTCCGGCAGGCTCTCCGAGTAGCTCTGCGAGTAGCGCGAGCCGTGCAGCAGCTCCTGCCACTGGCGCACCATGCCCATGTACTCGTTGTTCAGGATGAAGATCTTGACCGGCAGCCGGTACTGCACCGCCGTCGACATCTCCTGCATGTTCATCAGGATCGAGGCTTCGCCCGCGATGTCGATGACGAGGCCGTCCGGGTTGGCGAGCTGCGTGCCGATGGCCGCCGGCAGGCCGTAGCCCATGGTGCCGAGGCCACCGCTGGTCATCCAGCGGTTCGGCTCATCGAACTTGAAGTACTGCGCCGCCCACATCTGGTGCTGGCCGACCTCCGTGGTGATGAAGGTCTTGCGGTCCTTGCACGCCTCGTAGAGGCGCTGGACCGCGTATTGCGGCTTGATGATCGTGCCCGAGGGCCAGTAGGCGAGGCAGTCGCGCGACTTCCAGCGGCTGATCTTGTTGAACCAGTCCTCCATCCGCGCCTTGTCCGGCTGCCTCGGCAGGGCGCGCCACTGGGCGAGCATCTCCTCCAGCACCGAGGCGCAATCGCCGAGGATGCCGACATCGACCTTGACGACTTTGTTGATCGACGAGGCGTCGACATCGACGTGGATCTTCTTGGAATACGGCGCGAAGGCGTCGAGACGGCCGGTGATGCGGTCGTCGAAGCGCGCGCCGATGCAGATCATCACGTCGCAATCGTGCATCGCGAGGTTGGCCTCGTAGGTGCCGTGCATGCCGAGCATCCCGAGGAACTTGTCGTCGGAGGCCGGGAAGGCGCCGAGCCCCATCAGGGTCGAGGTGACCGGGAAGCCCGTCTCGGCGACCAGCTCGCGCAGCAGTCGCGAGGCTTCCGGCCCCGAATTGATGACGCCGCCGCCGGTGTAGAAGACCGGACGGCGCGCGCCGGCCATCAGCTCGACCGCGGCCCGGATCTTCTCCGAGTCGCCCTTGACCGGCGGGTTGTAGGTCTTGTGGCCGCTATGGCTCGGGCGCTCGTAGACGCCGGTGGCGAACTGCACGTCCTTCGGCAGGTCGATGACGACCGGGCCGGGGCGCCCATGGCTCGCGACGTAGAACGCCTCGTGCAGGATGCGCGGCAGGTCCTCGATCGATTTGACGAGGTAGTTGTGCTTCGTGCAGTGCCGGGTGATGCCGACGGTGTCACATTCCTGGAAGGCGTCCGAGCCGATCAGGTGCGTCGGGACCTGGCCGGTGACGGCGACGAGCGGGATCGAATCCAGCATCGCGTCGGTCAGGCCGGTGATGATGTTGGTCGCACCCGGACCGGAGGTGACGAGGACGACGCCGACCTTGCCGGAGGAGCGGGCATAGCCCTCGGCCGCGTGGACCGCGCCCTGCTCGTGGCGCACCAGCACGTGGTTGATCGTGGTCTCGTCGAAGAGCGCGTCGTAGATCGGAAGCACGGCACCGCCCGGATAGCCGAACAGGGTGTCCACGCCCTGATCCTGGAACGCCCGGATGACCATCTGGGCCCCGGTCATGACCTCGCCGCTCATCGACTCCTCCATCAATCCGTTCTTCGTGTTCCGATCCGCATGCCGGCCCGTTGGATTTCGCGCAATAAAAAAGGGCCCCTAGGGGACCCTGCATGCGCCACCGACCGGGCCTGTCAGGCTTAGATCAAGCCCGCCCCGTCCGTGGCGCTTCCACTACGATAAGAACCGTGCGCATCGTCGATCCGTTCGCCGCTTCCTCGCCGACTTCTGGCAAGGGCCTGTCAGCAAGTGAGTGGCGCGGATTAAGCGATACGCACCCTCTCGTCAATCCGCGGTTCTCGTATTCGAGGCGGCGAAGCGCAAAACATTTCGCGGCTCCGCCGCCCTTCTCCTTCAGGCCGCCCGCACGGTACCCAGGAAACGGGCCACCTCGGCGCTGAGATGCTCCGATTGCCGCGACAGCTCCGAGGCCGAGGCGAGCACCTGGGCCGCCGCCGCGCCCGTCTCCTCGGAGGCCCGCGCCACGCCGGCGATGTTCGACGTGACGGCGCCGGTTCCGGTCGCGGCCTGGGCGACGTTGCGCACGATCTCCTGCGTCGCCGCACCCTGCTCCTCGACCGCCGCCGCAATGCCGTTGGCGACGTCGCTGATCTCGCGGATGCGGGTGGTGATGCCGCCGATGGCCGTGACGGCCTGCCCGGTCGCCCCCTGGACGCGACCGATCTGGCTCGAAATCTCTTCCGTCGCCCGCGCGGTCTGGTTGGCGAGCTCCTTCACCTCCGCCGCGACGACCGCGAAGCCGCGACCGGCCTCGCCGGCGCGGGCGGCCTCGATGGTGGCGTTGAGCGCCAGCAGGTTGGTCTGGCCGGCGATGGTCGCGATCAGGCCCACCACGTCGCCGATCCGGCTCACGACGGCATCGAGTTCGTGGACCAGGATCGCGGTGCGATCGGCCTCCGAGACGGCGCTGGCGGCGAGGTCCGACGAGTTGGCGACCTGACGGCCGATCTCCTGCACCGAGGCGCCGAGCTGCTCCGCCGCCGCCGCCACGGTCCCGACATTCGACGCGGCTTCCTCGGCCGCTCCGGCGACGTGACCCGAGCGGCTCGCCGTCTGCCGCGCGGTCGCCGCCATGGTGTCGGCGGTGACCTGCAGCTCCGTGGCAGAGGAGGCGACCATGCCGACGATGCCGCCGACGGCCTGTTCGAACCCTTCGGCGATGGCGCCCAGCGCCCGCTTGCGCTCGTCCTCGGAGGCGGCGCGGGCCAGGGCGCTCTCCCGTTCGAGTTTACGGGTGCGGATCAGGCTCTCCTTGAAGACCTGCACCGCGGCGGCCATGCCGCCGATCTCGTCCCGACGGCCGAGACCCGGCACCTCGGCCGCGACATCGCCCTCGGCCAGCCGCGTCATCGTGTGCCCGAGGCCGTCGAGGGGACGCAGCGTCCGGCGGATGGCGAGCCACAGCAGGGCCATCGCCGCGACGAGCATCCCGCCGCCCACCAGCATGGCCTGACGGGTCATCCGGTCGAGCCCGGCCAAGACCTCGGCCCGCTTCAGGCCGACATAGAGGATGCCGGTGACGTGCCCGTCGGCGCCGAGGATCGGCTCGTAGAGCGTCAGGTAGGGCGTGCCGAGGATGTCCGCCTCGCCGCGATAGATCTTCCCGCTGCCCAGCACCGTATCATGGACGGGACCGGGCGCGAGCCGGGTGCCGACGGCGCGGCTGCCGTCGGCCTTGCGCACGGTGGTGGCAGTCCGGACCTCGCCCGTGAAGACGGTCGCGGTGCCCCCGGTGACGCTCTCGACGCGATCGACGGCGGTGCTGGGATCCGCGCTTTGCCCGGAGATGTCGCGATCCATGCCGGCCCGGAGCAGGCGCATGCTGCTGTCCAGAGCGTCGGCGGCGCGGGCGTGCATCACCGTCCTTGCCTCAAGCAGCAGATAGCTGCCGACGGCCAGCGTCGCGACCAGGACGAAGAGGCTGCCGAGCAGGGCAACACGGGCAGCAAGCGACAATCGAACCGTCTGGCGCGAGCGAACGGTGTTCGCCATGATAAAATCCCCGAGCACATCGCAGAAGAAGATAGATCAGGGATTGGGTTAAGGGCGCGTCCTTACCGAAGGATTGACTTCAGAGAAATCGGCCGACGACGCATCGCCGACATGTGATGTGGAATTTATATTCCTGACGTCTTGCGACTGACGAGATAGTGCAAGGAAAGAATTCTTTCTCAGGTTCCGCAGAACGTGCGATAGCCGCGTCCCCCGCCCTCCGGGGCTTCGGCGTAGTGCGCGAAGTCCGGCTGATCGTCGTAGGGGCGCGACAGAACCGTCAGCAACGTTTCGAACGGCGCGTAATCCTGCCGTTCGACCGCAGCCTCGATCATCGCCTCCACGCGATGATTGCGCGGGATGAAGGCCGGATTGGCCGTCCGCATCATCCGCTTCCGCTCAGCGGCCGTTCCGGGCTCCTCGGCGAGCCGGTTGTGCCAGCGCTCGGCCCAGCGGTCGTAGGCGGTCGGGTCGATGAACAGGCTCCGCACCGCCTCCACCGCCGCCGGCTCGCAACCGCTCCCCGGTTCCGGCACGGCATCGCCGAGCCGCCGGAAGGTGAGGGTGAAGTCGGCCTCGTTCTCGGCCATGGCCTTCAGGAGATCCCCGGCGAGGGAGGCATCGCCGTCGCGGGTCGTGGCGAGCCCGAGCTTGCGGTTCAGGCCTCCGTGATAGGCCGCCTCGAAGATCGCGGCGAAGCCGGACAAGGCGGCCTCGGCCTCGGCGACGGCCCTCGTCTCGTCGTCCGACAGGAGCGGCAGCAGGGCTTCCGCGAGCCGGGTGAGGTTCCACAGGGCGATCCGCGGCTGGTTGCCGTAGGCGTAGCGCCCGTGCCGGTCGATGGAGCTGAAGGCGGTGGCCGGATCGTAGGTGTCGAGGAAGGCGCAGGGACCGTAATCGATGGTCTCACCGGCGATCGACATGTTGTCGGTGTTCATCACGCCGTGGATGAAACCGACGGAGAGCCAGCGGGCCACCAGCTCGGCCTGACGCCGGATCACGCCTTCGAGCAGGGCACGGTAGGGGTTCTCGGCGTCGGCCGCCGCCGGATCGTGGCGCGCGATCGCGTGGTCCGCGAGCGCACGCAGGCCCTCGACGTCGCCGCGGGCGGCGAAGAACTGGAACGAGCCGACCCGGATGTGGCTCGACGCGACCCGGGTCAGGACGGCGCCGGGCAGCACCGTCTCGCGGATCACTTGCTCTCCGGTGGTGACCGCGGCGAGCGCACGGGTCGTCGGAATGCCGAGGGCGTGCATGGCCTCGCTGACGAGGTATTCCCGCAGCACCGGCCCGAGGGCGGCGCGCCCGTCGCCGCGGCGGGAAAACGGGGTCGGCCCCGCTCCCTTGAGCTGGATGTCGCGGCGGCCGTCGCGACCGACGACCTCGCCGAGCAGGATGGCGCGCCCGTCGCCGAGTTGCGGCACGAACTGTCCGAACTGGTGCCCGGCATAGGCGGTCGCGATCGGCTCGGCCCCCTCCGGTACGCGTCGCCCGGCCAGGATCTCGAGACCCTCGGGACTTTCGAGCCGCGCGGGATCGAGGCCGAGATCGCTGGCGAGCGTTCGGTTCAGCCGCACCAGTCTCGGCGCCTCCACCGGCGTCGGCGCGATCCGCGCGAAGAAGCGGCCGGGCAGGCGTGCGTAGCTGTTGTCGAAGGGAAAGAGAGCGGTCATCGGCGGAACCGGTGCGAGGAGACTCGAAACAGAACAGAGGGAACGGCGGGGACGGGCGCAAGGTCCACGCCTCGGCCCCGCGGCCCGGGCGAAGCGATCCGCGAGGCCGCCCTTCTATCCGGCTCACCTTGGCTGTCGGAAGAGCGTGCGGTTCGCGAGGCCGAGGGATGGAGCGTCGAGGTTCGCCTGCGGGATGGTGAACGAGGGCGCGGTCGCGCGCGGGGATCGGCCGGGACGGAAGGGTCTCAGAGAGGCTTTGACCGATGTCTTCGACACCGAGTTGCATCGAAGTCGCGATTGTTTCGGTCCTGACCCTCATCCTGAGGTGCGGAGCGAAGCGGAGCCTCAGGATGAGGGATTCGATCGGATAGGCCGGTCAAACCGGCTCTACGCTTCTCGGTCGGCCGACATCGGTCCTTCGGACGGATGCCGGCCGACCGGCAGCGCGAGCGGTCACGGCTCAGCCGCTCCCAACCCTCTTCGAGGGCCGCGGCTCATCCTCGCTCGGCAGAGGCGGGGAGTGCGGGCCGGGCTGTGGATCGGATCGGGGGCGCTCGAGATCCGGGACCGGGCCTCGCGCGGGAAGCTTGGGGCGATCGTCGGAATCGGGACACTCCCGCCCGACCATGATCAGGCCGCCTTCTGGTTCACCCGGCTCTCGGCCAGCGCCGTGAGCTTCTGGTCGGTCGCCTTCTCCTCGTCGAGCGTCTGCTGGAGCACGGCGGCGCAATCGTCCCGGCCGAGCCTCTTGGCCCAGGCGACCAGGGTGCCGTAGCGGGCGATCTCGTAATGCTCCACGGCCTGCGCCGCCGCGAGCAGGGCCGCGTCGAGCACCTCCTTGTCGGCGACCTCGCCGGCGGTCTCGTTGGCCTCCTTGATGATGCCGTCGATCGCCGGACAATTGACCGCCTTCGGCTTGTGGCCGTGCATCTCGAACACCTGCTCCAGGCGCTTGATCTGCCCTTCGGTCTCCCGCAGGTGCGTCTCGAAACCCTGGCGCAACTGGGCGTTCGTCGCCTTCCCGATCATCGTCGGCAGCGCCTTGGTGATCTGGTTCTCGGCGTAATAGATGTCCTGCAACGTGTGCACGAAGAGGTCGTCCAGCGACTTGATGTCCTTCGTGAACAGACCCATGGCGTCCTCCTGTGACGATGTCCGGGGGCCATAGGGGAGCAGGCCCCGTCACAGGAGAAGCCGGGCCGGACGGTGCCGGTTCCGAACGACCGGCCGCGCCGCAGACCGGAACAGCGCGAGCTTCCCTTCACGTTGTCCGTGCGCTGGATGGTATCGGGCGTCACGACGGATCCCGTCCGGCCGGCGATGATCGGCCCGGTGCCGCTCGAGCGGAGGCACCTCCTATCCGGCTACCGGCAAGTTCGTTACGAGAGCCGCGCGCGGGGCGTCCGAACCCTGGAGGACCGCGCTCGAAGGGCCGGAAAGCTCAGCAAAGGGCGGGACGACGGAATGGCGGATGCGCTCACGGGCAAGGTGGCGCGACGCCTGCTGCCCTTCCTGATGCTGTGCTACTTCTTCGCCTATCTCGATCGGGTGAATGTCGGCTTCGCCGCCCTCACCATGAATCGCGATATCGGCCTGTCGGCCACGGCCTACGGCTTCGGGGCGGGTCTGTTCTTCCTCGGCTACGTCGCCTTCGAGGTTCCGAGCAACCTCATCCTGGAACGGGTCGGGGCGCGGATCTGGATCGCGCGGATCATGGTGACGTGGTCGCTGATCTCCGCCTCGACCGCCTTCGTGGTCGGCGAATGGTCGTTCTACCTCGTCCGCGTCCTCCTCGGCCTCGCCGAGGCCGGCTTCTTCCCCGGCATCATCCTCTACCTGACCTACTGGTTTCCCGCCGCGCAGCGCGCGGGCATCGTCGGCACCTTCATGATGGCGGTGCCGCTCTCGGCTGCCATCGGCGCGCCGCTCTCGACCCTCGTGATGAGCGGGACCAACGGCTGGCTCGGGCTGGCCGGGTGGCAGTGGCTCTACCTCCTCGAAGCCGCGCCGAGCCTCGTTCTCGGCCTGGCGACGCTGTTCGTGCTCACCGACCGGCCCGAACGCGCCGACTGGCTGACCGTCGAGGAACGGGCGCGCCTCGTCGCGCGGATGGCGGAGGATCACCGTTCACGGCCAGACCGTACGGCGCATCTCGGCAGTGCGCTGCGGGATCCGCGGGTGCTCGGGCTCGGGCTCGTCTATTTCGGGCTCAGCACCGGGCTCTACGCAGTCGGCCTGTGGCTGCCGCAGATCGTGAGCGGCTTCGGCTTCACGACGACGGCGACGGGGTTCGTCACCGCCATCCCGTACATCGTCTCGGCAGCGGGGATGTTCGCCTGGACGCGGCGGTCCGACCGCAAGGGCGAGCGGGTCCGCCACGTCGCCCTTCCGACGGTCGCCGCGGGCCTCGCCCTCATCGCCGCGAGCCAGGTCGGCACGCCGCTCCTCACCATCATCGCACTGAGCGCGGCGGCGCTGGGCGTGTTCGCGGCATTGCCGACCTTCTGGACCCTGCCGACCCGGCTGCTCTCCGGAACGGCGGCCGCGGGCGGCATCGCGCTGATCAATGCGCTCGGCAGTCTCGGCGGCTTTGCCGGGCCCGCCCTCATGGGCTGGGTCCGCGACGCCACCGGACGCTTCGATGCCGGATTGGCTGCGGTCGCCGTCGTCCTGATCCTCGCGGGATTGGCGGTCCTGCGCCTCGGCCGCGACCCGAACCGGGACATGGCTTCGAGCGGAGCGGCCGAGAATGCCTGAGGGCCAAGGCGCAGTGGGAAAGAGAGGGGAAGGCAAGGCGCGGAGATGCGATCCGACCGATCGACCCGACGGAGACGACGCCTTCATCCCCCGGAGGAGCGGCGCGCCGGCGCGGTCAGGGCGTCGAGGGCGATCGCGAGGCGCGGGACGGCGGCAGGACGGATGAGACGATCATCGGGCTCGAAGGTCGTTGGACGCGCACCTTGCGTTGGAGCACGGCGTGGAGATCGCCCGGCTTCGGGTCCACAGGCGCATCGAGCTCCGTGCCTTCGGCGGTATCGGCGGCCTGCACCGCCAGCGCGTCGAGGGCGAGATTCGGCACGTCCTTGCTCCGCGGACGCGGCATCAACCGGGAGACCCCGAACAGGGCGAGCCCCAGGCATCCCCAGCTCAGCGACGCGATCGAGGGCTGACCCGCGAACATCGTCACCAGCAGGCCGCCCAGGGCGGCGGCCACACCGATCAATCGGAATTCGGAGTCAGGCAAGTGCATGGCCTCGTTCTACGACGCCGAGCTTGCCAGCCCGTGCACGCGATCCGTTCGATTTGAGGAATCGGCCCGAAACACGCGCCATGTGAACAGCCGAAACGAGCGTCTCGCGCGAGGGGTGGACCGACGCGCGAGACGGCGAGCCTTATCACGACCGAGCGGGAGCCGGTGCCGGCATCGCGAGAGGCCGGGCTGTTGAAACGCGTCAAAGGCGGAGTGAAACCGTTTCCGCTTGAATCCTTCGGTATTGCTTCCCCCGTCATCCCGGGGCCGCGCAGCGGAACCCGGAATCCACCCGTGACGCGCGGCTCAGCATGGCATCACGGGTGGATTCCGGGTTCGCCTTCGGCGCCCCGGAATGACGGGGTGCGGGCTGTACCGAACTAATCAACCGGAAACCGTATGACGCACCAAGCGGCTGGTGCGGCATCACGACTCGGCGAGGTCAAGCAACAGAAGCTTGACAATGGAGGCACCAACTTCATGAAGTGCGGCAGCTGCGCTGATACTGTCGGGCCAGCGACTGGTGGGTCGGCCCCTTCAACGTGCCGGCCCACTAGTCTCCTGATATTGCTGGACATTATATCGGGATCGGACCGCGCGTCCCAAAATCGGAGCCGGATCGGGAAGCTCGTCCCGTCGGATTGAATGAGCGTGAGGCCCGTGGGGCACCGACCGCTCGAATTGCTGGCCACATCGGCCGTGGGAACGGCGAGCTGCCACGCGCCGGCTCCGGGGCGGATCGGCGCCTTGTACCGAAGCAAGGCTCTCCGCAACGGCATCGATCGCGTCCCGGCGACCCTCGATCGGATCCGAGGCCGGAGCGAAGCCTTGCTCCGCGCGATGCGAATGCGTTGCGCTCGTTGTGGGCCGGTTAGGACGTTCCGACCACCCGACGCCTCGGCGCGTCATCATGCAACCGAATCGTGATGGACGATCGGTCGGCAGCAGGGACGACCACGCCGAGAGATAAGATCACCCGCGCACGGAATCGACCGGATCGGCGCGGACGCGGCATCTCGGACGATCCGACCGCGTTGATGACCGGAAGCCGGTGGAGATGAGATGCGCCGAACGTCCCAGGTGATCGCGGCCATCGACACATCCCGGCAGCCGGCAGGAGAGGGGGCGAACCGGATGCAGGGAAGATCGCCCGTGACCGATCCGCGCTCGGCTCGCGAGACGTTGGCGGCCCGGCTCTCGCGGGAGATGATGGAGGCCGAACGTCAGGGCTTCGGAACATCGACGGTCTGGCTCACGCGCGAAGAGACCGATCTCATCTGCGCCGCTCTGAGGACGGTGTCCGGAGGTGACTCAGCCCGCCTCGATTTCATGGACCGGTGCGTCGCCGCCATGTCGGCCCAGGACGGGGCTATCCGGAACTGGCGCGTGACCATCGATCAGGACGGCCTGACGCTCAGCGCTGCGTCGTCGGCACAACGGCATGCCCCCGCTTCCAGCGTACACGCTTCTTGCCGAGCGGCGATCGATGAGAGGATCGCCGAGCTGGACTCGGCGCGAGCCATCACGGGGGATGGTCAGGCAGACTATAAATCGCGTGCTTGAAGTGTTTGGTGGGCGCACTAGGGTTCGAACCTAGGACCCGCTGATTAAGAGTCAGCTGCTCTACCAACTGAGCTATGCGCCCGAAGCCTCTTCGGAGAGGCCGGACCGCCGGGCCACCAGTCCCGTGCGGTGGCGGCGAATTAGCAATGGGCGGGCGCCCTGTCCAGCCCCCATCGAAAAGTTTTCCGACGAAGCGTCGTGCTCGACCTCCCGATGAGTTGCGTGTGCGGATGCGCGCCCAAGCGTGACGGACGCCGCCGTCTCGGCTACAGCGCGAACATGAGTCTCGCGCGACCCCTGAGAATCGGAACCCGCGGCAGCCCCATGGCGCTCGCACAGACCGGCATGGTCCGCGACCGGATCGTGGCGGCCAATCCGGGTCTGGAGACCGAGATCGTCGTCGTCTCGACCGTCGCCGACCGGGTGCTCGACCGGCCGCTCTCCGAGATCGGCGGCAAGGGGCTGTTCACCAAGGAACTGGAACAGGCGCTCTTCGCCGACGCGATCGATGTCGCGGTCCACTCCATGAAGGATGTGGAGACCTGGCTGCCGGACGGGCTCGTGATCGCCTGCATCCTGGAACGCGACGACCCGCGCGATGCCTTCCTCAGCGCGGGCGCGGCCAACGGCCTCGCCGACCTGCCGGCCGGCGCCCGCGTCGGCACCTCGTCGCTGCGGCGGGGCGCGCAGGTGCTCATGCACCGGCCCGACCTCACCATCGTGCCCCTGCGCGGCAACGCCAACACCCGCATGCGCAAGCTCGAAGCGGGGGAGTGCGACGCCACGTTGCTGGCGCTCGCCGGCCTCCAGCGCCTCGGGATGACGGATGTCGCGCGCAGCGTGCTCTCCGTGGAGGAGATGCTGCCGGCCGTGGCGCAGGGCGCGCTCGGCATCGAGTGCCGGGCCGGGGACGACGCGATCCGGGCGCTGCTGGCGCCGGTCGCCTGCGCGACCACCACCACGGCGCTCGACGCGGAGCGCGGCCTGCTTGCCGAACTCGACGGCTCCTGTCGCACACCGATCGCGGCCCTCGCGCAGGTGAACGGGGACCGCCTCACCCTGGACGGCCTGCTCTTCCTGCCCGATGGCAGCCGCCACTGGGCGGTCCGCCGCGAGGGTGCGGCGGCGGAAGCCGACGCGATCGGCCGCGATGCCGGGGCTGAGCTGAAGCGGGCGGCCGGCGACGTCTACTTCGCGCACCTCAAGTAGCCTCGCCTCAGGCGAGGCTGCGCTCGATCGTCTCCTCGTCGCAGATGACGCCCGCCGTGCCGGCGAATTCCGCCTCGCTGGCCGGGGACGGAGGCGGCTCCCGCCGCTCGACCGATCCGGGTGAGAGGCTCGCCATGAAGGCGCGCATCACGTGCGCGACGCCGGCCTCGGCGATGCTGCGCTGGTCCTCCTCGTAGTACCGTCCGCCGTTGGTGTGGCTCGTGATGATCTCGTAGGAGGGAAAGTAGACGAGCCGCGGGTCGCCGCGCTCGCACACCTCTCCGGCGGCGGCGCGCAGGACCGCCTTCGAATGCGCGTTCGCGACGAGCACGTGCTGGTCGCGGTAGGTCGCGATCAGCGGCACCGGCGAGACCGTCAGGACGACGCGCGCGGCGGCGTTCACGCTCCAGAGGCGGTCGAGGAAGCCGGAGACGTCAGCGATCACCTCCGCGGTGTTCGCGTTGACGAAGGCGACCTCGTCCGGATCGAACCGCCCGCCGGCGACACCTGGTGCGAGGGACAGCGCCGCCCCGTCGGCGCGGCAGCGCCAACCCTCGGTGAGGCCGAGCGTCACGACCAACACGTCGAGGGTCTCGAACAGCTCGCGGACGCGGGCGAGATGGTGGTCGCGGGCCTCGATCACCGCCGCCTCGTCAGCGAACCCGTCGGGCTCGATGGTCGGGCGGAACGGATCGACGAAGCGTCCGTCCTCCCGCCGCCACGCCTTGAGCTCCGGCTCGAAGGAGCCGAAGGCCCGGTCGAACAATTGCACGAACTGGCGGGGGCCGTAGAGATTGCCGTAGCGGGCCGAGAAGGTGCCGTACTGGCGCGCCGACACCTGGGCCTCGGTCATCCCGTCGGGCGCGGCTTCCGTGACGTAGTAGCGGAAACCACCGCGGGCGAGCGCCTGCGAGACGCGCTGCGCGAAACAGGAGCCGGCGGTCGCGACCCGGTCGGTGCGCGCGATTCGGAACACGTCGCGCGGGCCCGGATCGACGGCGAAGGGCGGCACGCCTGCCACCGCCTTGCGCCAGAACCGCTCGGCCGGTAGATCGCGGTAAGGGTTCATCGCCTGATCCGATCCTGCACGCCCGCCCGCGAGAGGCCGCGCGCCGCTTGGCCCCGCTCCCCGCCCTTTTCAAGCCGATCGTCCCGGTCGTCCAGGCCGCGGCAGCGCGCCCGTTCTCCCCGCGATCCTGGGCGAGACCGTGGCGGCAGCCGACGGGCCGCCCGCGCATCGCGGTGATCGGCAATTGCCAAGCCACCGGCATCGCGCAGGCCCTGCGCCTGCTGCTGCCGGGCGCCGCGGTCGAGACGATCCTCGTCGCCGGGCTCGCCCGCCGGTTCGGGCATATCGACCGGCTGGCGCACCATCTGCGGGACCACGATCTCGTCTTCTCGCAGTTCTTCCCCGTGGGCTTCGTCGCGGGCGGCAACGTCCACGGGCTGGCCGAGCGGGTGCCGGGCCTGCGGCTCTTCCCGACGATCCTGTTTTCCGGCTTCCACCCCGATCTCGTCCATGTCGGCGACGAGGCGAGCCTGCGCCTGTCGCGGCTCGTCGCCTCGCCGATCGGGCCGTATCACTCGGCGATTGCCCTTCAGGGTTTCCGCCGGGGCCTCAGCGTCGAGGCGACCCTGCGGCTCTATACCGGCGCCGTCTTCGAGCGGCTCGGCTATTTCGACCTGTGGCAGCGGAGCGCGGACTACCTGCTGCGCACCGCCCGCGACGTCGGGTTCGGCCTCGACCGGGAATTCGCGCTGTGGAGCCGGGGCGGCGTGTTCATGCACGTCATCAACCACCCGCGGCTTCTCGTGCTCGGCGACATCGCCCGGCGCCTCGCCCGCGAGGCGGGCTGCGATCCGCTCGATATCCAGGTCGAGGCTTACGCGCCCGACACCCTGGCGATCGAGCCGGTCTGGCCGGTCCTGCCGGGGATCGCCGAGCGCTACGGCGTGGCGGGTTCGAACCTGTTCAAGGGGGACGGCCGGCGCGCTCCGCCGCGCCTGCTCGACCTGCCCGATTTCGTGGCCGAGAGTTTCGCGCTCTACGCGCGGCACCGGCCGCAGGATCTCACCTGCACGCGCCTTGAGACCTGGGGAACGGAGCCGGACATCCGCGCACTCTTCGACGCGGCGGCATAGCGCGATCCGGCGCGCACGCGTTCAGCCGGCGGCGCGGCCCCTGCCTTCGCCGGGGCGCCCGGCCATCAGGCTGGCGAGCTCCACGATCTCCCGCGTTTCGAACGGCTTGCGGAGATAGTAGCTGCCCGGAACCGTCCGGCTCTCGATCTGCGGCGCCGTCGAGGCATAGACGACCGGCCGCTGCGGATGACGCTCGCGATAGGCCCTCGCGACGGTCCAGCCGTCGATGAGGCCCGGCAGGACGATGTCGGTGAACAGCCAATCGATGGACTCGCCCCCGTCCCGCAGCACCGTGAGCGCGGCCTCGCCGCTGGACGCCGCCAGCACGCGCATGCCCTCGCGCTCGCACAGCCGCGTCAGCATCTCCAACAACAGGTAATTGTCCTCGACGATGAGCACGGTCGTGACGGACGACATGGCCCTTATCCAATTTCGGGGTGTGCTCATCACACGGTCGAACGGTTAATGCTTCGTTAACTCGACTGCTGCATACCAATCTTTCGCAAAGCCGAGCAATGAAATGAACCAGCCCGCCGCGCATCGGCCCGGCTCCGCCCCGATGGCCGCCTTCGATGCCGACGCTCTCGCCGAGCTGGAGGAGCTGTTCGGCCGGTCCCGCCTCATGGACCTGCTCGACGTCCTCGACCGCGAGATCGCGAATCGCTTCGATCCGCCCGCGAGCGAGCCGTCGCGGCTGGCTCAGGACGCGCACATCCTCGTCTCGTCGAGCGGCGGGCTCTCCTTCCACGATCTGTCGGGGGCCTGTGCGGCCCTGGAGCGGGCCTGCCTCAGCGGAGCGGAGATCGCGGTGCCGCTCGGAACCGCCATCCACGCCGCCCGCCATGCGCGGCAGGCGATCGCGACCCTGCGCGCGGCCTGACGACCGCGCTGTTGCTGCGCTGCAACATCAAAGGGTAAAGCGGCGCGTTCTAGGTCTGCGCCCACGGCGCGCCGCAATCATCGGCTGAACACTGGCCCCGGTTGCGGCCGAGCTTGTCACGGTCGCGATCGCACCGTGTCGTCCGCGCGAGGAGGCGACCCGTCTCACGGGCAGACAGCGGCGCGGGCGCCACTGTGAGGGACACTTAACCATCCTCGGCTAGCATCGGGGATGAGCAAGCCCTCGGCCGACGCAAAACGCGTGCGGTGACCGAGGCCTCATCCACGCAGGAACTCGGAGCCGGCCCCGATCGCCGAACGATCGTGGCGGGCACCGGCAGAACAACCGGCACGGCTCGGCCGTGAGGAGAGAGACGATGTCGACACCCGCGCGCTTCCGTGGGCTTTCCCTGACGCTGGCACTCTGCGCCGCCCTCGGGCTCGGCGCCTGCAGCAAGGACAGCGATCTCGCCGACGCCTCCGGCTTCGGAGCGGGCGGCGCCGGCGGCGTGGCACGCCCCGGCAGCGCCCAGGATTTCGTCGTGAATGTCGGCGACCGGGTGTTCTTCGAATCCGACTCGACCGATCTCACGCCGACCGCCACCGCGACCCTCGACAAGCAGGCGTCCTGGCTCCAGCGCTATCCGCGCTACAGCTTCCTCATCGAGGGGCACGCCGACGAGCGCGGCACGCGCGAGTACAACTACTCGCTCGGTGCCCGGCGCGCGCAGACCGTTCAGGATTATCTCGCCTCCCGCGGCATTGCGGCCTCGCGGATGCGCACCGTCTCCTACGGCAAGGAGCGTCCGGTGGCGGTGTGCAACGACATCTCCTGCTGGTCGCAGAACCGCCGCGCCGTCAGCGTCCTCGACGGCGGCGCCGGCTCCTGAGACCCGTCGAGGCCCGGTTTTGCGGCCGACCGGGCCTTCTGCTAACGGGTGAGCGTGCCTCGTCGAATTCCCGGTGATCCACCGGAGCCGCTCTCGCCGCGATGGCGGGGCGGGCGGTTCGTGAGAGGCGCGAAGACGGCCGCGAGCCAGTAGACCGATCGGTGCCAGCCGCCATGTTCCGTCGCCTCCTCCTCACCCTCGGACTCGGTCTCGCGGTCTCGTCGGCTGCCCTGTGCGCCGCGCAGGCGCAGGACGCCTCGGAACTCGTGGTGCGCCTCAACCGCCTGGAGAACGTCTCCCGGCAGCTCTCCGGGCAGATCGAGACGCTCCAGTACGAGAACCGGCAGCTCAAGGAACAGCTTCGGAAGTTCCAGGAGGATGTCGAGTTCCGCTTCCAGGAAGGGAAGGGGAGCGCCGCCGCCCCCGCCCGCAAGGCGCCCGCGCCCGCCGCGTCGCCGCCCTCCGCCGCGCCCTACGGCACCAATCCCGGCGAGGGCCGGCCGGGCAAGCGCAGCGATGCCTTCGATCCCGAGCAGAACCCGAACGCGCCGGGCGCTCCGAAGCCGCTCGGGACGACGCAGCCCTCGCTCCCGCTGCCCACCGGCGCCATCGCCGAGGCCGAGACGCCCCTGCGCCGGTCCGTTCCGCCGACGGTGGCGGACGCGGATGCAGGCGCTTCCGACGACATGGACCTGCCGCCGCCCGGCTTCGGCGGCCCGGTCGATCTCTCGCCCCCGCCCGCGCGCACCGGCTCGATCGAGCCGGTCGAGGTGCCCGCCGCCGGCGCCAGCATCGCCGCCACCGGCAGCGGCGACGCGCAGGCCGATTTCGAGGCGGCCTACACCCTGATCCGCGAGCGCCAGTACGAGCAGGCCGAGATGAGCCTGCGCCAGTTCATCCAGTCGCATCCCCGCGACCGGCTGGTGCCCAAGGCGACCTACTGGCTCGGTGAGAGCTACCTCCAGCGCAACCGCTCCCGCGAGGCGGCGGAGCAGTTCCTCAAGGTCTCGACCGATTACGCCAACTCGCCCGTCGCCCCGGAGGCGATGCTGAAGCTCGGCGCCTCCCTGCACGCGCTCGGGGCCAAGGCTCAGGCCTGCGCCACGCTCGCCGAGGTCGAGCGGAAGTTCCCGGGTGCGGGCGCCGGCGTGCGCCAGGGTGTCGAGCGGGAGCAGAAGCGCGCCCGCTGCGCCGCTTGAGCGACGCGCCCGCGTCCCTCGACGAACGGCTCGCCCGCGCCCTTGCCCCGCTCCTCGACAGGGCGACGTCTTCCATCCTGCTCGCGGTCTCCGGCGGGCCTGATTCCACGGCACTGATGCATGCGGCCCGCTCGGCGGGGGGGCGGGTCCAGGTCGCCACCGTCGATCACGGGCTGCGGGCGGGATCGGCCGCGGAGGCGGAAGGGGTCGGGCGCCTCGCGGCCGAACTCGGTCTCGTCCACACGATCCTGACCTGGGAGGCGCCGCGGCGCGACAGCGGGATCCAGGCGGCGGCGCGCGACGCCCGCTACCGGCTCCTCGCGGACCATGCCGCCCGGATCGGCGCCGGGCTCGTTCTCACCGCGCACACCCTCGACGATCAGGCCGAGACCGTCCTGATGCGGCTCATGGCCGGAAGCAGCCCGTCCGGCCTCGCCGGAATGCGCGGCGAACGCCCGCTGGCGCCGGGCATCCGGCTGGTGCGGCCCTTCCTCGACATCCCGAAGATCGACCTCGTGGCCTATTGCGAGCGGAACGGTCTTCCGTTCCTGCGCGATCCCTCCAACGCCGACGAGCGCTTCGCCCGCGCCCGCTTGCGTCGCCTCCTGCCCCTGCTGGAGGAGGAGGGCCTGACCGCGGCACGAATCGGCCGTCTCGCCGCCCGCGCCGGGCGGGACGACGCGGCGCTGGAGCAGCTTAGTCAGACAGTGTTCTCGGAGATCGCGGCGAGCAGCGAAGGCGGGCTCCACCTCGACGGTCACCGCCTGCGCCGCGAGCCGGAAGCGATCGTCCTGCGCGTCCTCGACGCGGCGCTCGACGGGATCGCGCCGGACCACGAGCCACCCGTCCCGAAGCGCCTGGAACGGCTCGAAACCCTTGTTCTCGAAGCGCTGCTGCCGGCCCTGGCCGAGGGGAGGGCGCTGCGCCGCACCCTTCGCGGCGTCCTCATCGAGACCGACCGGAAGGGGGCGATCCGCCTCGCCGCCGCCCCGCCGCGCAGGGTATTCGCGAAGCGCCGCTGACGCGACGCGGTCGCCCTCGCCGCAGGCGCAACCGATTTACTTGGCAACCGAAGGGGCGCCGCCTACATTGGCTCCGAGCGCGTGGGGTATGCCGCGACCTTGCGGGACGACGCTCGCACGCCTCCCAGGACCGATCGATGAACCCGAATTTCCGCAATTTCGCCCTGTGGGTCGTCATCTTCCTGCTTGTGCTCGCCCTCGTGACCCTGTTCCAGAACCCGGGTCACCGTGGCGGCGGCAGCGAGATCGCCTACAGCCAGCTCCTGAACGACGCCGATGCCGGCAAGATCCAGTCCGTCACGATCTCCGGTCAGGACGTCAGCGGCACGTATGTGGGCGGCGGCAACTTCTCGAGCTACATCCCCAACGATCCGAGCCTCGTTTCGAAGCTCCAGAGCAAAGGCGTGCAGATCACCGCGCGTCCGCCCTCCGACAACACGCCCTGGTTCATCCAGCTTCTCGTGAGCTGGCTGCCGATCCTCGTGTTCATCGGCGCCTGGATCTTCCTCTCGCGCCAGATGCAGTCCGGCGCAGGCCGCGCCATGGGGTTCGGCAAGTCGAAGGCCAAGCTCCTCAACGAGGCGCATGGGCGCGTCTCCTTCGAGGATGTGGCCGGCGTCGAGGAGGCCAAGGAGGATCTGCAAGAGATCGTCGAGTTCCTGCGCGACCCGCAGAAGTTCCAGCGCCTCGGCGGCCGCATCCCGCGCGGCGTGCTGCTCGTCGGCCCGCCCGGCACCGGTAAGACCCTGATCGCCCGCGCGGTCGCGGGTGAGGCCAACGTGCCGTTCTTCACGATCTCGGGCTCCGACTTCGTCGAGATGTTCGTCGGCGTCGGCGCCTCCCGCGTGCGCGACATGTTCGAGCAGGCCAAGAAGAACGCGCCCTGCATCATCTTCATCGACGAGATCGACGCGGTCGGCCGCCATCGCGGCGCCGGCCTGGGCGGCGGCAACGACGAGCGCGAGCAGACCCTCAACCAGCTCCTCGTGGAGATGGACGGGTTCGAGGCCAACGAGGGCGTAATCATCATCGCGGCGACCAACCGCCCCGACGTGCTCGACCCGGCGCTGCTGCGTCCCGGCCGCTTCGACCGCCAGATCATGGTGCCGAACCCGGACGTCACCGGCCGCGAGCGCATCCTGCGGGTCCACGTCCGCAAAGTGCCGCTGGCGCCCGACGTCGACCTCAAGACCATCGCCCGCGGCACGCCCGGCTTCTCCGGTGCCGACCTGATGAACCTCGTCAACGAGTCCGCCCTTCTCGCGGCTCGTCGCGGAAAACGCATCGTGACGATGCACGAGTTCGAGGACGCCAAGGACAAGGTGATGATGGGCGCCGAGCGGCGCACCCTGGTCATGACCGAGGACGAGAAGCGGCTGACCGCCTACCACGAGGGCGGCCACGCCATCGTCGCGCTCAACGTCCCGGCGACCGATCCGGTCCACAAGGCCACGATCATTCCGCGCGGCCGTGCGCTGGGCATGGTCATGCAGCTGCCCGAGCGCGACAAGCTGTCGATGTCGTTCGAGCAGATGACCTCGCGGCTCGCCATCATGATGGGCGGGCGCATCGCCGAGGAGATGATCTTCGGCCCCGAGAAGGTGACCTCGGGCGCCCAGTCCGACATCGAGCAGGCGACGCGGCTGGCCAAGATGATGGTCACCCGCTGGGGCTTCTCGCCGGAACTCGGCACCGTGGCCTACGGCGACAACAACGATGAGGTCTTCCTCGGCATGTCGATGGGCCGTCAGCAGACGGTCTCGGAGGCGACCGCCCAGAAGATCGACGCCGAGGTTCGCCGCCTCGTCGAGGCCGGCCTGGAAGAGGCGCGCCGCATCCTCGCCGAGCACAAGGACGACCTGGAAGCGCTGGCGCAGGGCCTGCTCGAATACGAGACCCTGTCCGGCGAGGAGATCCGCAAGCTGCTCCAGGGCGAGCCGCCGGTGCGCGATTCGGGCGACGTGCCGCCGACCCCGGCGCGCGGGTCGCCGGTTCCCTCGACCGGTCGCGGCCGCCCCCGCGGCAGCGACGGCGGGCTGGAGCCGAGCCCGCAGCCGCAGGGCTGAACGGCCGATCGGACAGGGAAGGGGGCGCCGCGAGGCGCCCCTTTTTTCGTGGCCGCATAATCCCGCGGGATCGACGGCCCACACCACCTCTCGAACCACGGACGGAACGGCGACGATGCCGAGTTCGGTCTACCTGATCGTCGCCCTCGGCGCGGCCGTCGCCGGCTTCGTGCAGGGATTGTCCGGCTTCGCCTTCGGCCTCGTCGCCATGTCGATCTGGGCGTGGGTCATCGATCCCCAGCTCGCGGCCGCCCTCGCCGTCACCGGGGCTCTCGCCGGTCAGGTCGTCGCCGCCGTGACCGTGCGTCGGGGCTTCGCGGTCGGGTTGCTGGCGCCGTTCGTGCTCGGCGGCCTCGCCGGCATCCCGCTCGGCGCTTTCCTGCTGCCGCATCTCGACATGCACTGGTTCAAGGCGATCCTCGGGACCCTCCTCGTCCTGTGGTGCCCGGCGATGCTGCTGTCGAAGGATCTGCCGCGGATCACCGTCGGCGGACGCATCGCCGACGCCGCCATCGGCCTCGGCGGCGGCATCCTCGGCGGTCTCGGCGGATTCACGGGCACGCTGCCGACGCTCTGGTGCACGCTCCGCGGCTACGAGCGGGATGTGCAGCGCGCGGTCATCCAGAACTTCAACCTGTCGATGCTGGCCGTGACGCTGGCGGTCTACGTCGCCTCCGGCCTCGTCACCTGGACCATGCTGCCGATGATCCTGGTAGTCCTGCCGGCCATGCTGATCCCGACGATTCTCGGCACCCGCGCCTATGTCGGATTGAGCGAAGCCGGCTTCCGCAGGCTCGTCCTCGGGCTTCTCACCGTCTCGGGCATCGCCCTGCTCGTCTCGGCCGCCCCGCAGGTTCTTCGCTAACGGCGGCGGAAGGCGGCCGGTCGCCCCATTTCGACCGCCTTTGTCGCGGAGCAACCGATTCACCAAGCCCGCGTTCCGCTCCGCCGGCCGGGTCCTGTTCTGGTAACGTGGCCAGCTGCCAGCCACGCCGAGCGCGGAGAAGCGACGTTGCGCAAACACTTCGGAACCGACGGCATCCGCGGACGGGCCAACGGCGTCATCACGCCGGAACTCGCCCTCAAGGTCGGGCAGGCCGCGGGCCTGATCTTCCAGCGCGGCGACCACCGCCACCGCGTCGTCATCGGCAAGGACACCCGGCTGTCGGGCTACATGATCGAGACCGCGCTCGTGGCCGGCTTCACCTCCGTCGGCATGGACGTGCTGCTCCTGGGGCCGATGCCGACGCCCGCCGTCGCGATGCTGACCCGTTCCATGCGCGCCGATATCGGCGTGATGATCTCGGCCTCGCACAACCCGTTCGAGGACAACGGCATCAAGCTGTTCGGCCCCGACGGGTTCAAGCTCAACGACGATCTGGAGCTCGAGATCGAGAGCCTGATCGACGGCGACATGCGCCGCCGCCTCGCCGGCTCGCGCGACCTCGGCCGCGCCAAGCGGATCGAGAGCGTGCATGCCCGCTACATCGAGTTCGCCAAGCGCACGCTGCCGCGCCACGTCACCCTCGACGGCCTGCGCGTCGTCGTGGACTGCGCCAACGGCGCCGCCTACCGCGTCGCCCCGGAGACCCTCTGGGAACTCGGCGCCGAGGTGATCTCCATCGGCGTCGAGCCCGACGGCTTCAACATCAACCAGGATGTCGGTTCCACCGCCCCGGAGACCCTCGTCCAGAAGGTGCGGGAGCTGCGCGCCGATGTCGGCATCGCCCTCGACGGCGACGCGGACCGCGTGCTGATCGTCGATGAGAAGGGCCAGAAGGTCGACGGCGACCAGCTCATGGCGGCGGTGGCGCGCTCGTGGAAGGAAGACGAGCGCCTCACCCAACCGGGCCTGGTGGCGACGATCATGTCGAATCTCGGCCTCGAACGCTTCATCAACGGCCTCGGCCTGACGCTCGCCCGCACCGCTGTCGGCGACCGCTACGTGCTCGAACACATGCGCGAGCACGGCTACAATCTCGGCGGAGAGCAGTCCGGCCACATCATCATGTCGGACTACGCGACCACGGGCGACGGGCTCGTCGCCGCCCTGCAGCTCCTCAGCGTCGTCAAGCGCCGCAACCTCCCGGTGAGCGAGGTCTGCCACTGCTTCGAGCCGCTGCCGCAGATCCTCAAGAATGTCCGCTTCCGTTCCGGCGAGCCGTTGCGGGCGGATTCGGTCGTCACGGCCATCGCCCACGCCAAGGACCGGCTCGGCCAGTCGGGCCGCCTCGTGATCCGTCCCTCCGGCACCGAGCCAGTCATCCGCGTGATGGCCGAGGGCGACGACCGCGACCTCGTCGCGGAGGTCGTCGACGAGGTGGTCGACGCCGTCACCCGCGCGGCGGCCTGAGCCGCCCCTCCCGACACGATCCCGCTTCGCCTCGAAGCGGGAGCGAAGCACGCGGACATCGCCGGACCCGGGATCGGTCCGGCGACGCGCAGGGCGTGTAAAGTTCGAGGGCGGAGCGGAGCCGCGAGGCAATTTCCGGCCGGGTCGCACAATCGGCGATTGGTATTGATTTCCCGCCGCTTTGCCGATCGATGAAACAGATCGGCAAGACTAATTTTTTACGTTAAGTCGGGCTTAACCTCCATACAACATCCTTGCACTCGCATTTCGGGCCGGCCTGACCTTTCGGCGCGCTCGACGGGTGAAGGATATCTTAATGCGCCGCCGCTCCATAATTCCCGCATTGGCGCGCACTCTTACGCTCCTCGCGGGCGTCGGGGTGCCCTGCCTTGCACAAGCCGCCGACCTGCTGCCGCCACCGCCCCCCATGCCCGCGCCGTTGCCCGAACCGGAGGTGTTCGCCGGCGGCTGGTACCTGCGTGTCGATGGCGGCTACGGCTCGCTCGACCTGCGCAAGAGCATCGCCGAGGACGTTTCGTATCCGTCCAAGCCGTACGAATACGCCGTCGTGCAGGACAAGGTCTCGAACCAATACTTCGTCGGCGGCGGCGTCGGCTATCAGATCAATCCGTGGCTGCGCGTCGATGCGACCGGTGAGTACCGGTTCCGCAGCAAGTGGAGCTTCGCGACCGAGGACAAGACCTTCGGCGATACCGGCGGCTACAACGTCACGAGCGGCAAGTTCGACTCCATCGTCGGCCTCGCCAACGGCTACATCGATCTCGGAACGTGGTACGGCGTCACGCCGTTCGTCGGCGCCGGCGTCGGTGTCGCCCACCACAGCTTCGGCGGCGTGACCGACAAGGGCTACGGCGCCTACGAGGGCGGCTACGGGATCGGCCGCCACAACGAGCGGACGAACTTCGCCTGGGCGCTGCACGCCGGTCTCGGCTACGCCATCTCGCAGAACGTCCGGTTCGAGGCCGCCTATCGCTACCTTAACATGGGCGAGGCCACGACCGGCGTCGTCACCTGCGCGCCGGACTGCCCGAAGACGGTCTACCGCGTGAAGGAACTCGAGTCGCACGACGTCAAGGTCGGTCTGCGCTACATGTTCGGCGCGCCCGTCGCGGTCGCCGCCGTCGATTACGCGCCGCCTCCGCCTCTCGTGCGCAAGTACTGATCGCTCCCGTTCAGCGACCAGCACCCAAACGGCGCGGACCCTCTCCGCGCCGTTTCTGTTTTCGACGAAGCGCGAACCCGGCCGGTTAAGGTTAAGCCGATTATAACTTTTATCGGGAAGACTGGCGGTCAATCGAGGCGCGGGCTCTTCCTGCCGCCGCACCTCCGACGAGGCTTCCCATGATTGCATCGCATCGTCTGGCGCTGGCGGCCACGCTCGCGACCGGCACGCTCCTTGGACTCCTGACCGGTACCTTCGCCTTCCCCGGCACGGCCACGGCGGCGGATCTGCCGCCGCTGCCGCCGCCCCCGGTCGAGGTCGCTCCGGTGACCATCGGCAGCGGCTGGTACCTCCGCGGCGACTTCACCCAGACCTGGTACGAGCATCCCCGCGACGACGCGATCCCCGATCCGAGCGATCCGGGCATGCCGCCGCTGGTTGGGCTGCGGCTGAGCTCGGAAGCGGGTTACGGCGGCGGCGTCGGCTACCAGATCAATCCGTGGCTGCGCGTCGACGCGACGATCGACCAGCGCGGCGCCTCGTCCTTCCGCGGCTACTCCTCGCGCTCGGTGTTCCAGACCGGCTACAACCTCGAGGCCGGCAAGGTCGACGTGCTGACGGGGCTCGTCAACGTCTACGCCGATATCGGAACGTGGTACGGCTTCACGCCCTACGTCGGTGCCGGCGTCGGCTTTGCCGACAAGCGCATGAGCCGCAACTACACGCAGACGACCTGCGTGATCGACGGCTGTGACGGGGCCGCCGGCACGGGTCCGCGCAACGCCGCCTTCCGCGCCAACCACTCGGTCACGACCTTCGCCTGGGCCCTGACCGCCGGTGTCTCTTACGAGATCGGCGCCGGCTTCAGCCTCGACGCGGCCTATCGCTACATCAATCTCGGCAAGGTCCGCAGCGGGCTGGACGAGTATGGCGGCCTCACCCGCGTGAAGGATCTGGCGGCCAACGAGTTCCGGGTCGGCCTGCGCTACCGCTTCGCCGACAGCCTGCTCTCGCCCTCCGCCCAGAACTTCGGCAACTGAGCCGATCGAACCTGTCTCTCGATACCGTACGGCGTCCGGGGTGAAACCCGGGCGCCGTTTCTGCTTGAGCCGCTTCGAGAGACACCATCCCGGAAGGCCGCCTGCCGATGCGCGATCACGGACGCCGCCGGCCGTCGATCCGAACTCCCGAGCGGCGTGTCATGCGGCTTCCGGTCGATCACTTGGGGTTTGGTCCCACTCCGTCGTCCCAAGGCGGAGCCGAAGCCATCAACGGCAAACGGTACCAATCATCCCGGGACGCCATTCCATGTTGATCCGGCACGGAAAATTAAGGTTACCGAATTAGAACGGAGGGGTCAGCCCGGCGCGATGACGGCCCGGTGCGTGAGGACGACGACGATGCGTATCGCGACCCTGGCTCTTCTGACTTCCGTTCTGGTGTCACCTGCTCTCGCGGCCGATCTCGACTACGGCGTTCTGCGCGGCGCCGACGACGATTACCTCGAATCGGCTCCGTTGATCGACTGGAGTGGGTTCTATGTCGGCGGACATGGCGGCTACTCGTCGGCGGCCCTGGGATTCACCAACGCGTTCCAGCCGATCGTCGCGAATGCGCTCCGGAACACGGTGGCCGAGGTCGAGATGGGCGCGTCTCAGTATCTCGCGACGCGTGCGACCCATTCCGGCGGCGCCAGCTACGGCGTGTTCGCCGGCGTCAACTACCAGTTCGACGATGTCGTCGCCGGCCTCGAAGCCGACTACACGTATTTCGGACGGTCGGGCTCTTCTTTCGACCAAATCGCCCGCTTCCGGATCACGAACGATGGCTTCCTCACCACCGTCGCTCTGAAAGGCCAAGCGAGCACGGAAATCGAGGATTACGGAACCGTCCGAGGCCGCCTCGGCTACGCGTTCGGAAGCTTCCTCCCGTACATCACCGGCGGCCTCGCGGTCGGCCGGGCAACGGTCAGCGATACGGTTTCGGTTCAGAATTACGCCTACGACAACAACGCCTATAGCGCCAACCAGACCGGCGGCACGACGACCTACGTCAAGAACTACGGCTACTCCTGGTTCAGTCAGTCCAATCCCCCCGGCAGCATTCCGGCGCCCGGCACGATCTACGGGGCGACGAAGAAGGTCACGGTCGTCGGCCTCGCCGTCGGTGGCGGCATCGAATACGCCATCACGTCGAACTTCCTGCTGCGCGGCGAGTACCAATACGTCCTGTTCAACGACTTCCAGGGACACAAGGCCGAGCTGAACACCGTGCGCGGTGGCGCCGCCATCAAATTCTGAACCGCCTGACCCATCGAAGGGCCGACATGCGCCACCTGCTTCCGCTCGCCGCCCTCGGTCTTGCCGGCTTCGCCACGGCACCCGCCTATGCGGAGGCGGGCGGGCACATCCGGCGCGCGGCACCGCGACCCGCCGTCTCGATACTCCCGCCGGAGATGCCCTATCGCGATCCGCGCCCGCGCTTCCGCGCACGACCGCCGGTCGAGCGGTTTGCCGTCCGGGGCTACCTGCCGCGGCCGACCAACCAGCCGATGTTCAACGAGCCGCCGCAGCCGCTGCGCTGACGCGCGCTCAGCTGTCGAGCTCGCTGTCCCAGTAGAGATAGTCGAGCCAGGTGTGGTGATACTGGCGGTGGTCGAACTCCGGCTGGCGGCGGTGCAGTTCGTGGCGCGTCGGCCGGTGCGGCTCGTTGAGGAGGGGCATCTCCGCCTCGTCCGGCGTGCGGTTGGCCTTGCGCAGGTTGCACGGCGAACAGGCCGCCACGACGTTTTCCCAGGTGGACAGGCCGCCGCGGGAGCGCGGCACGACGTGGTCGAAGGTGAGGCCGCCCGAGGGCAGACGCAGGCCACAATATTGGCAGGTGAAGGTGTCGCGCAGGTAGATGTTGTAGCGCGTGAAGGCCGGGCTGCGGGCGAGCGCCACGTAGCTCTTGAGGGCGACGACGCTCGGCACCTTGAGGGAGCGGCTCGGACTGTGCGCCTCGATGTCGTAGTTCGCGACCAGGGTGACGCGGTCGAGGAACAGGGCCGTGAATGCGTCCTTCCAGGACCACAACGAGAGCGGATTGTAGGAAAGCGGCCGGTAATCCGCGTTGAGCACCAGGGTTTGCAGATCGATCATCGACGCCACTCACTGCTCGTGACGGCGCCCCGTGGGCGCCTCGGCCGTGGACGCTTGAGGTCCGAAAGGCCATGCCGTGCCCGCGACGGCCGGGGTCCGGGAGGCGCCTTGGAACCGTGCCGGAGCGCATGGCGCCCCCACACGGCCGCGCCTCTCCGATCCGTCGCGCGCGCTCGCGCCACATCCACAACCGGAACGCGGCGCGCTCCGGCGGGACGGCGGAACTGAAGGAAATCGGGTGGACCTTGAAGCCGACGGCTCCCCCGACCGGCGAATCGTGCCGGTTCGAACCGAAGCGTGGCGGGGCGGACGATCAGCGCCGCCTCCTCGCTGCGTGAGGATATGGCCAAGTCCATCGCGGCTTAGTGTAATATCAGCGTGACAAGCTTGTGAAGGCGAGCGGGCGGTCCGCGACGTCGCGGCCGCCGATTTTCCCTGAAAATGGGACTTCCGCCGTCCTCCCGCACGCTTTCGCCCCATTACGCGGGCAGAGACCGGGCCACGATGATGCGCCATTCCTTTTGTGCATCGCAAAAAGTTTGGCCGATGCCCCTCGGCAGGTTTGGCCGAGGCCCTAGCTCAGGGCATCATAAGGCAGAAAATTTTGGTACGGCGCGGTCGCGCGGGCATCGCAGCCGGAGCGACACCTGTTTCAAGCGCCGCGGACCCGAGGCGATCCGTTCCTCCCGCGAAGGATGACTATGCGACGACACTCCCTTCTCTCCCGTTTCCGCCATGTGGTTCGCGGCACGGCCCTGATCGCGACGCTGGCCGCGACCGCCGTCCTCCCGAGCGCGGCGGTGGGGCAGGGGAGTCCGCCGGCGGCACCGGCGACGCAAGCACCGGCCGCCAAGCAGCCGAACGCCGCGCCGCCGCCGGCGAACGGTCAGCCGGCTCCCGCGAACGGGCAAGCCGCACCGGCCGCCAAGCCGGCCGCACCGAAGGCGCCCGTCTCGGAGGCGCTGCAGACGCTCCGCGACCGCCTCGACACCATCAAAGCGGATCTCGACTCGCGGGAGAAGGCGATCACCGGGCCGAATGTCGGCGCGGGCGATCTGACCCGCGCCCGGGACGGTCTCGACCCGCTCGCCGACCGGCTGCGGACGGTGATCGACCTTCTGGGACCCCGGCTGGACGCCGCCCGCGAGCGCCTCGCGCAGATCGGCCCGAAGCCGAAGGAGGGTGAGGAGAGCGAGGAGGTCGCCCGCGAGCGCGCCGAGCGCGAGCAGGCGGTCAACGACATCGACGGAACGCAGAGGCTGGCCAAGTCGCTGCTGGTGCAGAGCGACCAGATCGTCGATCAGATCTCGAATCGCCGCCGCGCCGCCTTCACCCGCGGTCTGTTCGAGCGCAGTTCGTCGCTGGTGAGCCCCGACCTGTGGATGCGGGTCGGCGCGGACATCCCGCGGGACATCAGTTCGCTCAAGAGCGGGTTCGACGACACCGTGGCCATGGTCCGCCGCAACGGCAGCCTGTGGAACCTGCTGATCCTCGGCCTCGCCCTCGGCCTGTCCTTCGCCCTGTATTTCGGCCGGCGCAACATCGCGCCTGCCCTCGGGCGCCGGGACATCAACGTCGCCACGCCCTCGAAGCGCGCCAAGCTCCTGGGCGCGTGGCGGGTGCTCCTGCTCGGGACGTTGCCGGCCCTGGCGGGAAGCTACGCGGTCTACTTCGCCCTCGACGTGACCGAGCTGCTGCCGGCCCGCTTCCTGCCGGTCGCCAGCACCATCCTCGGCGGCATCGCCTTCATCGCCTTCGTCGAGGCGACCAGCGACGCGCTGCTCGCGGTCAATAAGCCAGCCTGGCGTCCGGCGCCGGTCTCGGACGCCGCGGCGTGGCGGATCAACGCGCTGGCGGTCAGCATCGCCGTCGTCATCACGGTCTCGAAATCGACCGAGGCGCTGAACTCGGCGATCTACGCCGCGCTGCCGATCTCGATCGCCACGCGCGGCCTCGGCGCCGTGACGGCGGCGCTCCTGCTCGCCATCGGCCTTCACCGCTTCGCCGACACGGCGGAGAAGGAGGAGGAGTGTTTCGGCCCTTACGTCGGCACCGAGACCTCGTCGAACATCGGCGGGCCGCTGCGGCTGCTTGGCTGGGTCGCGGTCGCCGTGATCGCGGTCGCGCCGCTCGTCGGCTACGTCGCCTTCTCGGCCTTCGTCGTCGATCAGCTGATCTGGAGCGCGAGCATCCTCGTGCTGCTCTGGCTCCTGATCGTCAGCGCCGACGTGCTGATCGGCGGCTCGCTGTGCGAGGACACCCGCATCGCCACGACGCTCCAGGCCAATACCGGCCTGCGCAAGCGCTCGCTGAACCAGATCGCGGTGCTGACGACCGGTTTCGCCCGCGTCCTGCTGATCGCCGTCGCCGCGCTGCTCGCGCTGGCGCCCTGGGGTCTCGATTCGACGGACGTCTTCTCGTCGGTCCGCACGGCCTTCTTCGGCTTCAAAGTCGGCGACGTCACGATCTCGCTCTCGGCGATCGCCTTCGGTGTCAGCATCCTCGTCCTCGGCGTGTTCATCACCCGCGGCGTGCAGCGCTGGCTGGAGAACACCTACCTTCCGGCGACCGACCTCGATGCGGGCCTGCGCAACTCGATCTCGACGGTGGCCGGCTATGTCGGCTTCCTGCTCGCCTTGGCGCTGGCCTTCTCCTATCTGGGCCTCAGCTTGGAGAAGCTGACCATCGTCGCCGGCGCGCTGTCCGTGGGTATCGGTTTCGGCCTCCAGTCGATCGTCAACAACTTCGTCTCGGGCCTGCTGCTGCTGTGGGAGCGCCCGATCCGGGTCGGCGATCAGGTGCTCATCGGCGACAGCGAAGGCATCGTGAAGCGCATCTCGGTGCGCTCCACCGAGATCCAGACCTTCGACCGCTCGGCCGTCATCGTACCGAACTCGAACCTGATCTCCGGCATCGTGAAGAACCGCGTGCGGGGCGACCGCACCGGCCGGGTCATCATCTCGGTCAGCGTTCTGCGCAGCAAGGATCCGGTGCAGGCGGCCGAGATGATGGTCGAGTGCGCCAAGGCGCACCCGGACGTGCTGAAGGAGCCGGCGCCGCGGGTGGTGTTCAAGAAGATCGGCGACCCCTTCCTGGAGTTCGAGCTGATCGCCATGGTGGTCGACGTCAATCTCGGCCAGAAGGTGCAGAGCGACCTGAACTTCTCAGTGTTCAAGACGCTGGCCGACGCCGAGTTCATCCCGCCGATGGGACCGGCCTCGAGCTTCATCACCGTGCAGGGCCTGGAGCCGGTGCGCGACGCCCTCGGACAGATCGCCCACGCGGTCGGCAGCCCGGCGGCGCACGTGATCGCGCCTCCGGCGGCGTCGCGATCGGAGGGCGACGAGAAAGGCCCGGCCACGGCCGACGAAGCCGCTTCGTCCGATGCGCGCGAACCAGCCCGCCGGTCGGGAAGCGCGTCTCAGGACGGGAACCTCCGGCGCCACGGATGAGGGGGCACGATCGACGGCGCCCCCCTGGGGAAAGCGGGGCCGCCGCCGCCGAAACACTTGAGTTTTCAGCGGGCAAGGCCCACCTGAGCCGTCTGCCCACGGGAAAGCTGCTTTCGTGCTCGGACGTCAGACCTTCCTCGCCGCCCCCGCGGTCCTCGCCCTCGTGGCCCTTCTCCAGGGTTGCGCGGGGCAGATGACGCCCGACGCGACGGGTCTGCCGAGCATGTATCTGCCGCTCACCACCGGCAGCACCGCGGTCGACGCGGGCGCGGCCCGGGACATGATCTCGGCCTATCGCCGCAACAACGGCGCCGCGCCGCTCGTCATCGATCCGGAACTGCAGCGGCTGGCCGAGACCGAGGCCGCCGCCATGGCCGTCTCCGATCGGCCGAGCAAGAGCCAGACGGTGCGCGCCGCCGTGACCCGACTTGGCTACGAGGGCGCGGACGCGAATCTCTCGGCAGGCTACCACACCCTCGCGGAGGCCTTCTCGGGGTGGCGCGACAGCCCTCCGCACCGGGCCGTCATGCTCGCGCCGGAGGCCAAGCGCATGGGGATCGCCACGGCCTACGCGCCGGGCTCCAAGTACAAGGTCTACTGGGCATTGCTGGTGGCCAAGTAGCCTTCGGCCGTCAGGGCACGGTCTTGCCGTTCGGCGTCGGCGGCGGCTCGGACAGCAGCGTCACCGTCACCCGACGGTTGGCCGCGAGGTAGGGATTGTCGGGAAACATCGGCTCGGTATCGGCCTTGCCGGTCACCGAGGCGAAGCGGTCGTCGGGCAGGCCGGCATTCGCCAGAACGTCGCGCACGCTGAGCGCGCGATTGGCCGAGAGCTCCCAGGGCGGAGCCGTGTCGCGGCTGCCGGGGCGGAGGGTCGCGGTGAAGCCCGTCACGGCGATGCGGTTCGACAGCTTCATCAGCGTCGGGGCGAGGCGCTCCAGGAGCCGCCGGGTGCGGTCGTTGGGGCGGCTCGATCCTTCGGGGAACATCGAGCGGCCGTCCTGATCGACGATCGACACGTCGAGCCCCTTCCGGCTCGGCGCGATGATGACGTTCTTCGACAGCTCCGCCACCTCGGGCATGTCCTGCATCGCCTGGCGCAGGGAGGCGGCGGCCTGCCCGAAGGCGTCCGGATAGCCGCGGTCGGGAATGCCGTCGTCGAGGCCGCTGTCGATCTGCGGCGGCGTCGTGCGGTCGGTGGCGCGCTCGGGCGGCACGTCGCGTAGATGCTTGAACTTGTCCGCCGTCGGGATCCCCTCGCTCTCCAGGATGCCGGCGAACTTCGATTCCTTGTTAACGCCGAAGGCGTCGCGCATCGAGCCGGCGACGACCTGGAGCTTCTTCTGGTCCTGCGTCGAGTAGGCGGCGATCATGACGAAGAAGCTCATCAGGAGCGCCATCAGGTCGGCGAAGGTCACGAACCAGCCGTGACCGCCGTGGGCGCCGCCGCGCTTCTTCTTGGCCACCGCCTATACTCCCGTCACGCCGCTTCCGCGGCGAGATCCTCGCGGTGGTGCGCGGGCAGGTAGGCGATCAGCATCTCGCGGACCAGCGAGGGGCTCTTCTGGTCGCGGATGAGCAGGATGCCGTCGATGATGAGGGAGCGCGACACGTCCTCCTCCTCGAGCTTGACGTGCAGCTTGTCGGCGATGGGCAGGGTGACCATGTTGGCGATGAGCGCGCCGTAGAGCGTCGCGAGCAGGGCGGTCGCCATGGCGGGGCCGAGCTTCGACGGATCGGACATGTTGGCGAACATCGTCACCATGCCGAGGATGGTGCCGATCATGCCCCAGGCCGGGGCGCAGTCGCCGAAGGCCCGGTAGATCTTCGAGCCCTCGTCGAGATGCATCAGGAAGTTGTCGCGGTCGCGCTCCATCGTGTCGCGGATGAAGTCGCGGTCGTAGCCGTCGGCGATGTAGCGCGCGCCCTGCGCCAGGAACGGGTCCGAGATCTCCATGTTCTCCAGGGCGATGGGGCCCGACTTGCGCACCACGTCGGCGATCTTGGTGATCTCCTCGATCAGGTCGTGCGGCTTCACCGAGCGCATGGTGAAGGCGTAGCGCAGGCCCATCGGCAGGCCGTGCAGCATGGTCGAGAACGGGAAGCGGATCATCGTCGCGGCGACGGCGCCGCCGAAGATCACGATCACCGCATGTTTATCGAAATAGGCGGCGAAGTTGCCGCCATCGATCATGATGAGCGTGAACACGACGCCGATGCCGCCGAGCAGCCCGATACCGGTTGCGAGATCCATGACGCCGACGCCCGAAGCCCGGCCGATCCTGCCAGCCGTGCCCCAGGTCTAAAAAAACAGGCTGAAGGAAGGGTAAAAGGGATTGGCCGATCCATCGTTTCGCCGTCATGTGCCGTTCAGGGGCAACGAGCCATAAGTTCCCATGCCGATTGACCGGGCGGCCCTTGCGGAGATCCGCAGCCTCTCGGTCGGCCGGCGCCGGGACGGTCCGGTTCCAACGACGGGATCCCCACGGCCGCAGCCGAATGGGGCGGGGAGCGAAAACACGATGTCGATGATTCGACTCTATGCGCGGGTGCTGGGCCTGCTCGGAGCGGAGAAGCGGCTGGCCATCGGTCTGATCGTGGCCAACGTCCTGCTCGCAGTGGCGGCCTTCGCCGAGCCACTGATCATGGGCCGTATCATCGACGGCCTGACCCATCTCTCCAAAGAGACGCCCGCGACCACGCTGATTCCGTGGATCGTCGCCTGGGTGGTGTTCGGCCTGTTCACCATCGGCGCGGGCGTGGCGATCGCCCTGCATTCCGACCGGCTTGCCCACCGCAACCGGCTCTCCACCATGGCGAATTTCTTCGAGCACGTGCTTGAGCTGCCGATCGCGTTCCACTCCTCGAACCATTCGGGCCGCGTGCTGAAGGCGATGCTGGAAGGCACGAACGCCATGGCCTGGGTCTGGCTCAACTTCTTCCGCGAGCACTTCTCCGCGCTGCTCTCCGTGGGCGTGCTGCTGCCGCTGACGCTGTTCGTGAACTGGCGGCTCGGCGCGATCCTCGTGGTCCTGGTCCTCGTCTTCACGGCGCTGGCGAGCTACGTCCTGCGCCGGACGGAGACGCTTCAGGGCGAGGTCGAGCAGTTCCAGTCGGGGCTCGCCGCCCACGCCTCCGACGCGCTCGGCAACGTCGCGGTGATCCAGTCCTTCACCCGCGCACGCGCCGAGAAGGAAGCGATGCGCGACATCATCCACGACCTGCTGCGGGTGCAGATCCCCGTCCTGTCGTGGTGGGCGCTTGCGAACGTCGCCACCCGCGCCTCCGGCACGCTGACCATGACCGCGATCTTCATCACCGGCATCGCCCTGCACCAGAAGGGCGCGGCCACCGTCGGCGAGATCGTCGCCTTCATGAGCCTCGCCACCATGCTCGTGACGAAGCTCGACCACGTCGTGACCTTCGTGAACGGCGTGTTCATGCAGGCGCCGAAGATGCGCGAGTTCTTCGAGGTGGTCGACACCGTGCCGACCGTCAGCGACCGGCCGCACGCCAAGCAGGTGGCCCGGTTCGAGGGCGCGGTGAGCTTCGACGAGGTCGCCTTCTCCTACGACGGCCGCCGCAACGCCCTCGACGGCGTGTCCTTCGCCGCGCTGCCCGGCGAGACCGTGGCGCTCGTCGGCACCACGGGTTCGGGCAAGTCGACGACGCTGGGCCTACTGCACCGGACCTTCGATCCCGATGCCGGCGCCATCCGCATCGACGGCATCGACATCCGCGACATCGGCCTCTCGTCCCTGCGCCACAATATCGGTGTCGTGTTCCAGGAGCCGATGCTGTTCAACCGCTCGATCCGCGAGAACCTCCAGGTCGGCCGCCCCGACGCGACCGATGCGGAGATGATCGACGCCCTCGAGCGCGCCCAGGCCAGCGAGTTCATGGCGCGTCAGCCCGAGGGGCTCGATACGATCATCGGCGAACGCGGCCGGTCGCTGTCCGGCGGCGAGCGCCAGCGCCTCTCGATCGCCCGGGCGCTCCTGAAGAACCCGCCGATGCTGATCCTCGACGAGGCCACGAGCGCGCTGGACGCCGCCACCGAGCGCAAGCTGCAGCAGGCGCTGGAGACGGTGATGGAGGGGCGCACGACCTTCGTGATCGCCCACCGCCTGGCGACGATCCGCAACGCCGACCGCATCCTCGTCTTCGAGAACGGCAAGATCGTCGAGGCCGGCAATTTCGACGAGCTGGTCGCCCTGAACCAGCGCTTCGCGGCGCTCGCCCGGGCCCAGTTCATGGCCGCCGAGGCCGAGGACGACCTGCCGCTCGCCGCCTAAATGGAACCTCGCGACCGGCGCCGGGGTGGTGCCGGAGATGCACCCGCCCTGGCTTGATTCGTCAGGGTCCGCACAGCCGGTGGCAACGGATACGGTTTCCGGCTGATCGCTTCGGCCGCCGCCTCTCTCTCCTCCCCCTTGTGGGGAGGAGGCAGGAGGTGGGGGTGGTGCCGGATCAAGCGCAGCGGTGCCTTCTGCACCACCCCCACCCCGAACCCCTCCCCACAAGGGGGAGGGGACAGGCCATGCTCTGACCGAACCAATCAACCGGAAGCCGCGCGATCGGGCGCGGCTCGGATCACGGTCTGCCGTAAGCCCTCGCGGCGACGGGGGGCGTTCTCTCGGAGACCGGCGCCTGAACGGCGTCGAAGACGGTTTCATCGAGCGTCAGAACCGGCAGAGCGCCGAGATCGACCTTGGGTGCGGCCGCCCGTTTCGCAACCGGGACCGCCGGCGCGACCGCGACGGGCACGGCCGGCTGCGGGTCAGGCGACGGCCCCGCGGAAGGCGACGGCAGGGACGCCTCGACCGCGGGCGGTGATTCGCTGGCCGGTGCAGCAGCCTCCGGCGCCTGCGCGGCGCCGACGACGCGGGCCGGTTGCGCGGCGTCTTGAGCAGGTTCCGCCATCATCGCGGGTGCGGGCTGCTCGGCGACGTCCGTGCCCGTGCGGATCTGCGGTGCGATCGCCCAGGTCGTGACGAGCGAGAGACCCAGCAGCCCGGCATACACGGCCCAGACGGGCCGGCGGCTGCGCCGGTCCAGGGGCTTCAGCGGTCCGGGCTGGATGCGGCCGCGCCGCCGAGCGGAGCGCGGCGGATCGGCTCGGAGCCGAGGTTCCGACGCGGTTGCGCCTTCGGCTGCTACCATCGGGGGTACTCCCGTGTCGTCGAGGATCGCCGGTTCATACTCCGGTAGGATCCACGTCGAAAGTGAGGCGGATCCGCCCGTCGCGGTGGACGAGGCGGACCGCAAACGGGTGTCGGCGGCTTCAGGCCTCAGCCGCGTCGCGATCGACGTACCACGTCACCCGTCCCGCGCTCTCGACGCGACGCGCCGGCAGGTCCTCGCCCTCGGCGAGTCGCCGCAATGGTTCGCGCTTGCCCGCGCCGTTGACGAGGAAGAGCACGGACCGCGAGGAGGCCAGGACCGGGAAGGTGAGGGTGATGCGCGGCACGAACGGCTCCATTCCCGCCTCCGGCACCGGCGCGGCCCAGGCCTCGCGCTCGGCAAGCGCCGGCTTGCCCGGAAACAGCGAGGCGGTGTGCCCGTCGCTGCCGAGACCGAGGAGCACGAGGTCGAAGAGCGGCCGATTCGGGTCGAGCCGGTCGCTGCCGTAGAACTCCTGCAGCGTCCGCTCGTAGGCGCGGGCGCCCGGCTCGGCGCCCTCGTCGGAGGGAATGAAGTGCAGATGCGTCGCGGGCACCGGTGCCGCGTGGCCGAACGCCTCGCGGACCATGCGCACGTTGCTCAAGGCGTCGTCCCACGGCACCACCCGGTCGTCGCCGAAGAACCAGTGGATCCGCGCCCACGGCACGCGCTCGACGAAGCCGGGCGAGGCCAGCAGCGCGTAGAGCCGCTTCGGCGTCGAGCCGCCGGACAGGCAGATGGCGACGCGATCGCCCTCGGCACTGCCGGCCATCGCCAGGAGGTGCTCGGCCGCCGCGCGGGCCGTCGCCTCCGCATCCGCCATCAACTCGGTGTTCGGGGGAAGCGGGATCACGGCGCGGGCCCGCGGCGCGGCGGTTCCTTGTGGCCGCCGAAGCCCTGGCGCATCGCCGAGAGCAGCTTGTCGGCGTAGCTCTCGTCCTCGCGGGAGCGGAAGCGGCGGTAGAGCGCGCTGGAGAGGACGGTGGCCGGCACGGCCTCCTCGATCGCCGCGTTGATGGTCCAGCGGCCCTCGCCGGAATCCTCGACGTAGCCCGAGAACCCTTCGAGGCGCTCGTCGCCGGCCAGCGCCGCGGCGGTGAGATCGAGGAGCCAGGACGAGACCACGCTGCCCCGCCGCCAGACTTCGGCGATGTCGCCGAGATTGAGATCGAACCGGCGTCCCTCCGGGATCTCGGGGGAGTTGGCGTGGCGCAGGATGTCGAAGCCCTCGGCATAGGCCTGCATCAGGCCGTACTCGATGCCGTTGTGGATCATCTTCACGAAGTGGCCGGACCCGCTCGGACCGGCATGGATGTAGCCCTGCTCGGCCCGCGGATCACGGCCGTCGCGCCCTGGCGTCCGCGGGATCTCGCCGAGGCCCGGCGCCAGCGTGCGGAAGATCGGGTCGAGCCGGTCGACGGCCTCCTTGTGGCCGCCGATCATCATGCAGTAGCCGCGCTCCAGGCCCCACACGCCGCCGGAGGTGCCGACATCGACGTAGTGGATGCCCTTGGCGTCGAGGTCGCGGGCACGGCGCACGTCGTCCTGGTAGAAGGAGTTGCCGCCGTCGATGATGCAGTCGTCGGCGCTCAGGAGGCCGCCGAGCGCGATCACCGTCTCCTCGGTGATCTGGCCGGCCGGCAGCATCACCCAGGCGGTGCGCGGCGCCTCCAGCTTCGCCACGAGATCCTCCAGACTCGACGCGGCGGTCGCGCCCTCGGCGGCCAGCGCCTCCACCACCTTCGGATCGCGGTCGTAGACCACGGCCGTGTGGCCGTCGCGCAGGAGACGGCGGACGATGTTGCCGCCCATCCGGCCGAGGCCGATCATGCCGAGTTGCATCCGGTCGCACTCCCATCGAGGCCATCAGAGTGCGCCGCGCGATCCCTCACGGTTCGAAACCGGGTGGTCCGAAGCGGCGACTACACCCGCCAATGGTAGGGCGCAGAATCCGGAATCAAGGCTTCGCCGGACGCGCCCCCGAGGCCGGCGGCTGGCCGGGCATGGCATCCACCCGCTTCTCCGGGTTCTTGACCTGGCTGTAGGCGACGTTGCCGAACGAGCCGATGGTCGCCGACCAGGGCAGCGGCTCTGCCTCGCGATCGCTGCGGTTCGCCTGACAGAAGGCCGCGAGCAGCCCGTTGACGACGGCGTCGTCGCCCGCTTCCGGCGCGGCCGCCTTCACCTGCGGCGCGGCGCGGGCGAGGACCGGAACGAAGTCGTTCGGCTTCAGCCCCTTCAGCCGGTCGCCGCCGACGGCCTGCTCGACGCCGGCCTTGAGCTTGTCATCATCGATGGTCGAGCAGGGCGCGTTGCCGGCCATCATCGTCTTGATCTTCTGCCGCGCGGTCGCGACGACGCCGGTCTCGGAGACGACCGGAGCCTTGTTGCCCCAGGAATTGCGGATGTAGTCGGTGACGTTCTTGATCTGCTCGTCGGTCATCTCCTGGCCGATGGCCGGCATCGGCGCGTAGCCGCTCTGCGCCGCGAGGCCGCCGACGATCACGTTGATGACCGACTCGGGGCCCGCGGACTGGACCGAGGTGTTGCCCGCCAGCGCCGGGATCGCGCCCTCGACGCCCTTGCCGTCCGGGCGGTGGCAGGAGGAGCAGTAGGTCAGGTAGGTGTCCGCCCCCGGCGCTCCCGGCTGGTTGAAGGCCTGGAGATCCTTCTCCTTGTAGGTCTGCTTGGCGGGGATCGTGCGCAGATACGCCACCATCGCCTGCAGGTCGGCGTCGGTCATCTTGGAGAGCGACTCCTCGATGGTCTGGCGCATCGGGCCCGCGGCCACGCCCGGTCGGTTGCCCGGGGCCGTGCCGGTCTTGAGATAGGTGACGACTTCCGCGTCGCTCCAGGCGCCGATGCCCTGGTGCCCGTCCGGCGTGATGTTGGGCGCGTACCAGCCGTCGATGACGCCGCCGCCGAAGCGTCCGGCGAGGCTCGAATTGCCGACGAGCTTGCGCTCGTTGTGGCACATGCCGCAATGGCCGAGCCCCTCGACGAGATACCCGCCGCGGTTCACCTCCGCGCTCGCATTCGGATCGGGCTTGAAGCGCTCGGCGGTGAAGAAGGCGGTGCGCCACGTGATCAGGGCGGTGCGGACATTGAAGGGGAAGGGGATCTCGTTCTCCTCCCGCTTCTCCTTCACCGGCGTCAAAGACTTGAGGTAGGCGAAGATCGCCTTCGTGTCCTCGTCGGACACCTTGGTGTACCAACCGAACGGGAAGGCCGGGTAGAGATACTCGCCCTCGTCACCGATGCCGTGGCGGAATGCCTTCTCGAAGGTCTCGTAAGTCCACTTGCCGATGCCGGTCTCGTCATCCGGCGTGAGATTGGGCGTCTTGATCGCACCGATCGGCGTGTCGAGCTTGTAGTTGCCGGCCATGTACTTGCCGCCGGCCTTTGTGTGGCAAGCCGTGCAATCGCCCGCCGTCACCAGATACTCACCGCGCTTCACGAGGTCGGCGTCGGCCTCCTGCGCGCGGGCCGTGCCGACGGACAGGAATGCGGCCACGGCGAGCCAACCGGAGCCCAGGGCGGTGAGGCGTGACATGAACCCGATCTCCGATATGGAAGAGCCCCGGCAAGAATTGTTCTAAGTCATCGGCGGACGCGCACCGAACGTTCGCCACCATCGGTTGTTCCAGGCCGCTTTGTCACAGTCCGGTGCGCGGGCCGGATCGCTCCGGCGAAAGCGCAGCGCCAGATCGGCGAGGTGCGCGGCCAGTGCGACGATGAGGCAGGCCGCGATGCCGGGCCAGGCCGCGCCGGTCAGCGCCGCGCGAAGGGCCAGCATCAGCGCGGCGCCGGAGGCGAGGTTGGTGAGCAAGGCGCCCGGCGCCGGGCCGCGGCCCCAGCGCCCCCGCACGGCGAGCAGCACCAGCGCCTCCGCGGCGACCAGCACGAGGATGATGTCGACGATGCGCCCGGAGACGAACATCTCGGCCATCGCTCAGGCGCTCCCGAAGCGCGGATTGAGCCTCAGGATGGTGAGGTTCAGGCATCCGGCCACGCTCACCCAGGCGAGATAGGGAAGGTTGAGCAGGGCTGAGACGGTCGAGACCCGGCCGACGGCGAGCACCACCGCCAGAATGGAAAGCCACAGCAGAAGCAGCTCGACGAAGGCCCAGTCGGGCCGGCGAAGGCGGAAGAAGATCACGCTCCAGGCGATGTTGAGCGCGCCGTTGACGGCGAAGACCGCGACGAGGCGCGTCCGCATTGCGGGATCTGGGTCGGCGTTCCAGGCGACGACCGCCGAGGCGGTGGTCAGGGCGAAGATCACGGTCCAGATCGGACCGAAGGCCCAGTCCGGCGGCTTCCAGCCGGGAACACGGAGGCGGCGGTACCAGGCATCGGTCCGGGTCGCGATGCCGCCCGCCGCGGCGACGGCGAGGGCGACGAGGCCGGCGACGGCGGGCGGCCCCCAGCCGCCGTCGAGCAGGCCGGTCACGGCGAGACCCAGCGGAACAGGTGGGCCAGATCCTTGAAGAAGATCCGCGCGTGGGCGGTGGGTTTGGCGCGCACGAGCTCCTTGTTCATGTAGGCGTCCCAGGTGAGCTGCTGGACGTCCCGGTCTTTGCAGATCGCGACGAAGCGCTCGCGCAGGGCATCGCTGCGGTACCAGACCCACTGCATCATCCCGAGGATCCAGAAGACGCGCCCGTGCAGCCGCATGAACCGCTTGCGCGCGAGGGCCAGCGCGCGGACGTCGCCGGTGGCAAGGAAGGCCTCGGCCGCTTCGGCCGCGAGGCGCCCGCCGAGCATCGCGTAGTAGATGCCCTCGCCGGAGGCCGGCGCGACCACGCCCGCCGCGTCGCCCGCGAGCAGCACGTCGCGTCCGTTGTCCCAGCGCCGCAGGGGTTTCAGTGGGATCGGCGCGCCCTCCCGGCGGATCGTCTCGCAGGCGTCGAGGCCGGTGCCGGCGCGCAGGTCGCGGATCGCGCCGCGCAGGGAAAAGCCCTTGCGGGCGCTGCCCGTGCCGACGCTGACGGTCTCGCCGTGCGGGAAGATCCAGGCGTAGAAGTCCGGCGAGAGCCGGCCCTGGTAGTAGACGTCGCAGCGCGCGCCGTCGTGCCCCGCATCCGCCGGCCGCTGGACGATCTCGTGATAGGCGAAGACCTGCCGCATCCGGGCATGCCCGGGGATCTCGGCGCGGCCGACGGCGGAGGTCGCCCCGTCGGCGCCGATGACGAGGCGAGCCCGCGCCCGGTGTTCCTCACCGCCCTTGCCGGCGCGGTAATGCACCGTGGCGAGCCCCGCGCCATCGCGGGAGATGCGCTCGAACAGGCCGTCGCGCAGCGCCGCCCCCGCGAGGACGGCCCGCTCGCGCAGGAACGGATCGAAATGCTCGCGATCGACCATGCCGACGAAGCCGTCGCCGACCGGCATGTCGACGTGGCGCGCGCTCGGCGCGACCATGCGGGCGCTGCGGATGCGGGCGACGAGGAGATGATCGGGGATCGCGAAGTCGCGGATCAGCCGCGGCGGGATCGCGCCGCCGCAGGGCTTGATCCGCCCGGCCTTGTCGAGAAGCAGCACCCGGTGACCGGAGGCCGCGAGGTCGGCGGCCGCCGTCGCCCCCGAGGGGCCACCCCCCACCACCACGACGTCGAAGATCTCGCAACCGTCGTGGTCTGCCATGGCGCTACCTCGCCTCGAAGCCGGGATTGAGCTGAAAGGAGGCCGTCTCGGCGAGCGGGTTCTGCCGACGGGCGACGGTGACGTGCTCGACGCGGAGACTGATGAGGAGCGCGGCGAGGAACAGCACGCCCTCGGCCGCGAAGATCGCGGCGTAGGCGTAGACGGGCTCGGAGGCGACGAGGCGGGCGAGATCGACCGCCAGCGTGCCGAGGAATCCGCCCGCGCCGAAGGCGACGCCCTGGGCCGCGCCCCAGACGCCCATGCGGGTGCCGCGCTCGGCCTCGCCGCCGCGGCCGGCCAGCGCCATCATCGAGCCGATCGCCGCCACGGCGTAGACGCCGTTGCCGAAGCCGAGTCCCGCCACCGCCGCCCGCAAGGGGAAGTCCGGTCCGACCGGCCCGCCGGCGGCGATCGTCCCGAGCGCCAGCGCCGAGAGTCCGCATCCGACCGCGGTCCAGACCTTGAGCGAGCCCAGCACCGGCCCGCCGATGAACACGGTCACGCCCGCCACGAACAGCATGCCGGCGAGCACGCCGCCGTGCTGCAGGCCCGCGAGCTTGGTCGTCGCCCCCGGCGTCATCGCGAAGACGAGGCCGGCATAGGGTTCGAGGATCAGTTCCTGCGCGCTGTAGGCGAGCATCGAGACGAAGATGAACAGGGTGAAGCGCCGCGCGGCGGGCTCCGCCAGCACCTGCGCCAGCACGGCCCGGAACGGCGGCTTCGCCTCGCTCCGGCCGGCCAATGCCCCGGCGCGGCGCGGCTCGATGCCGGCGACCGCCAGCACGGCCACGACGAAGGCGATGAGCGAGACGCTGCCCGACACGGCAACGAGCCGGGCGCCGGAGAACGGATCGAGGAAATGCCCTGCGAGCGGTGCGGTGACCGCGAAGCCCGCGATCATCATCACCCAGACGATGGTCGCCGCCGCCCCGCGCCGCCCGGCGTCCACGCCGGTGGCGAGCAGGACGAGGAGCGAGGTGCCCGCTGCGCCCGCTCCCATCCCGACGAGCAGGAACGAGAGAACCGCCAGCGAAAGCCCGGCGGCGACGTGCGTCGCGGCGAGGGCGGTCGCCACCGCGGCGCCGAAACCGCCCAGGCAGAGCGCGGCCATGCCGCCGACGATCCACGGCGTGCGCCGCCCGCCGACATCCGAGCCGTAGCCCCAGCGGGGCCGCAGCACCTGCGTGGCGTAGTGCAGGGCGACGAGGGCGCCGGGCACGATCGCGGGCAGGGCCAGTTCCACCACCATGACCCGATTGATGGTCGAGGTCATGAGGACGACGACCGCCCCGAGGGCGGTCTGGACGAGACCGAGCCGGACGATCTGGAGCCAGGAAAACGAGCGAGAAAATGGGAGGGGCGCGCTGTTCATGGCGCCAGCCCTTGCACGAGCGGGCGCAGGGCGAAAGCCGAGGCCAGCATGCCGAGGACGTAGAGCGTCGTGCCGGTGCCGTTGTACCAGGCGGCGCGGGCCCGGGGTGCTTTCAGGAAGTGCGTCATCAGGGCGAGTTGCCCGGCGAGCAGGGCGCCGACCAGGGCGGCGTGCCAGGGACGCTCCCAATGATAAAGGAGTGCCACCACCGCCACCTGCGGCACGGCCATGACGAGGCAGGCGAAGCGCGCCGCGCGCTCGGAGCCGAGTTGCACCGGCAGTGAGCGCAGGCCCATGGCCCGGTCCCCCTCCACCGACTTGAAGTCGTTGAGGGTCATGATGCCGTGGGCGCCGACGGAGTAGAGCAGGGCGACGAGGAGCACCCGCCGGTCGGGCATCGAGGCCGCCATCACCGCCGCGCCGGTGAACCAGGGCAGCCCTTCGTAACAGAGGGCGACCGCGGAATTGCCCCACCACCCGTTGCGCTTCAGGCGGAGCGGGGGCGCCGAATAGATCCAGGCCAGGACGAGGCCGAACAGGGCCGCGCCGAGGATCCAGGGTCCGAGCATCGCGGCGACGACCAGCGACAGGACGGTCCAGCCGGCGGCGAGATAGAGCCCCCACCGGCCGGGGATGCGCCCCGACGGGATCGGACGGTTCGGCTCGTTGATGGCGTCGACGTGGCGGTCGAACCAGTCGTTGGCGGCTTGGCTCGTGGCGCAGACCAGCGGCCCGGCCAGCAGTACCCCCGCGGCGATGACCGGCCATTGCCCGGACGGGGCCTGACCGGAGGAGATCACCCCGCAGGCGAACGCCCACATCGGCGCAAACCATGTGATCGGCTTAAGGAGCTCGACGACGGCGCTCGGTGCGGGCGTAGCCATGCCCGGAAGCTACCGGCGGCAGACGATCGGTGTCAACTGAACTTTACACCTGACCTCGTCTAAAGTGTTTGCACAGTTCGTTCTCGGCTAAGATGCATTATAATGCAGAAAATTGGGGTGGCGATTACGAGGTCAACTCTGGGTCGTTGGTATCGAGATCGCCGACGCCGTATCGGCGCATCTTCGCGTAGAGGCCCTGCCGGCTGAGTCCCAGCATCTCCGCGGCCGAGGCGCGGTTGTCGCGGGTGATCCTCAAAGCCGCTTCGATGCACAGTTTTTCGATGAGATCGGTCGTCTCGCGCACGAGGGCCTTCATCGAGACGCGGCCCACCAGCTCCGTCATCTGCTCGACCGAGCGGGGCAGATCATGGCCGCCGCCGGCATGGACCGGGGCCGCCCGGCGGGGCGTCGCGCGCACGGTGAAGCCGAAGCAGGGCTGTTCGGCGTGGGAGGTGGCGACCGCAGCGATCTCCACCTCCTCCATCGAGCCGTATTGGCCGCGCATCACGGTCGGGAAATGGCGCACCGAGCCGTGATCGCGCAGCATCGCGAACAGCGCGAGCGCCTCGGTCTCCTCGCGACCGAGCCAACTGTCCAAGGTCCGGCCGCGCACCTGCTCCTCGGTGGCGTGCTGGGTGAGATCGAGGAAGGCGGTGTTGGCGGTGAGGATGCGCCGCGCGGCGTCGGTGACGACGAAGCCCTCCGGCATCCGCTGGATCACGTCGAGCGCGCCGCCGCTGAACTCGACGCGCTCCGGCGTCACCGGCGCCAGCGACGCGAGCCGCACCAGAACCGACGTCGTGCCCTCGCCGCGGAACAGGGAAGCGGACACGCGCACATCCCCCCGGCCGCCGGTCAGCGGCATGACGAGATCGGTCGCCTGCCCCGTCACGCGCAGGCCGGCGAACAGGGTCTCCAGTTCTCGCAGGCTCCCCGCATCGAACAGGTCGGCGGCATCCTGGCCGATCAGGCGCTTCTGCGAGCGGCCGAGCAGCCGCATCGCCGCCGGATTGACCTCGGTCACGCGCCGCGTGCCCGCATCGACCACCAGCACGGGCTCGCCCGAGAGCTGGAACAGGAGCTTGTAGCGGGTCTCGGCCGTGCGCAGGCGGTCGTAGTCCCGCTCCAGCGCCTGCTGGGTCTCCGCCAGACGGCGCTGAAGGGCGGCGATCGCCCGCAGATCCTGGCCGATGACGATGATCGGCCCGTCCTTGCGCGGCCTGAGCGTGGCGTAGCGAATCGGAAGGTCGGTGCCGGTGGGGGAGGGATGGTTGACCTGCCGCCAGCGGGTCATGGTGCCGGGCGCTGAGTCGCGCAGCAGCGCGTCGATCTTCGGCCGGCTCTCGACGGTCACGGTGTCGATCCAGGGCCTTCCGAGCCAGGATTCGATTCCCTGGCCCTCGAAATCGGCCCGGCCCGCCGCGGTGTCGCGGATGATGCCGCGATCATCGACGACGAGGGAGAGATCGGCCGTCGCAGCGATCAGCATTCCGGCCGCCTCGCCGTCGAGGAGACCGGCTGCCTGTTGCAGCGCCGGGGAAGGGCGCCGGGGAGAAGGACTCGCCAAGCTGCTCAAGGTCAACACTTCGTGAGGGGGGGCGGGAAGCGCCCTTATCAACAGGCTCGCGATCGCTTTTCAAGCAAGCTTTCCGCGATCAGCGGCGCGAGCCGCCCATCTTCCGCGGTGCCGTCCGCGCCCACGAGGCGCACATGGTTCGAATTCCTAGCGAAATAGGGGCCGCCGACCAGCACCTTGAGCCCCGGATTGCGCGAGGCCACGCGCAAGCCGCGGATCAGGTCCGGCAGGGCGGCCAGGAACACATCGCAGGACAGCGTCAGCCCGACGACATCGAACCATTCCGACCGGATCAGCTCTTCGGGCACGTGATTCGACCCGATGCCCGTCGTGGTCACGTCCCATCCCGCCTCGCGGAAGATGGAAGCCACGATCGACAGGGAGAAGACATGCGTCTCGCCGGGGCACGGCACCAGAAGGATGCTGCGCCCCGACGGATCGACGGCGTCATCCTCGAGCCTCGCGCAGAGCTCCCGAGCCGCCGCCTGGAGTCGTCCGAGGGCGACGGTCACGTCCACGAAGTCACACGAATCGTCCTCCCAGAGCTGCCCGAGATGCCGGGCCATCGGCGCGAGGAGCTCGACGAGCACGCCCTCGAGCGTCAGCCCCGCGTCGAGGAACTGCAGCAGATGGGCCGCGACGTCGGTGTCGTTGCGGGCGAGCAGCAGATCGCAGAGGCGCTGGACCTCCTCGGAGGTCGGCGGTCGGTTCGACGATGCTGTCCGCGGCTCGGCGCGGTGCCGGTGCGTCAGCATGAGCCGGGGCAGAATCTCCGCCTCGACGACGCTGGCGAGCTGACCGCGCATCCGCGCGCCGCCGGGCTGGTCCTCGAAGGGCGAGCCCGACAGCGGTTCCGCCAAGGCACCGCAATCCGGCGCAACGGCGGGCAGTTCGAGTCGCTCGCCGAAATGCCTCCACTCACCCATGGGTCTCTCCCCGAGGATGCGGCCCCCTGCGACAAGAAGCATTTTAATGCGTCCTGGCGCACCGAAAGCAACGGATGCGTGCAGGCTAACGATACGCTTCCGCTCGCGATTGGCAATCCCCAGCACGGATTGGGCCTCTTCGAAATGTAATTTGGAGCGAACGTCAACCTGGATTGACAGTTTCCGGCGGCCGGGCCTAGGCTCTGCCGCAATCGAGGTTCCGCGAAACGGGGCCGGGTATCGAGCGAGGGCGGACGCCATGCGGCAACGCCAGGGCCAGCATAAACCGCTCTACACGAGCGCCGAGCGTGAACGGCGCGACGCCTCGCCCTGGACCCTCGTGCAGGGGGTGCTGGCCCCGCTGCAGTTCCTCGTCTTCCTGGCGAGCCTCGGCCTGGTGCTGCGCACGCTCGCGACGGGGGAGGGGGCGGAGGCCGCCAACGCCTCCGTCGTCGCCAAGACCCTGGTCCTCTACGCGATCATGGTGACCGGCTCGATCTGGGAGAAGGCCGTGTTCGGCCGCTACCTGTTCGCGCCGGCCTTCTTCTGGGAGGACGTGTTCAGCATGCTCGTGCTGGCGCTGCACACGGCCTATCTCGCCGCCCTCGGTCTCGGCTGGCTCGACACGCACGGATTGCTCGTCCTCGCGCTCGCCGCCTACGCCGCCTACCTCATCAACGCCGGCCAGTTCCTCCTGAAACTCCGGGCGGCGCGGCTCGAAGCGCCGGCCTCCCTGACCTTCGCCGGGGAGGCGGGCCGGTGAACGCGCACGCGCCCCTTCCCGCCGCCGACCGTCCCGCCGCCGAGTGCGGCGCGGCGATCCGCGCCGAGCGCGGTCAGCGTGCGGTGTTCTGCGGCCTCACCGGCATCGTCTGGCTGCACCGCAAGATCCAGGACGCCTTCTTCCTCGTGGTCGGCTCGCGGACCTGCGCCCACCTGATCCAGTCGGCGGCGGGCGTGATGATCTTCGCGGAGCCGCGCTTCGCCACCGCCATCATCGACGAGCGCGATCTCGCCGGCCTCGCCGACATGAACGACGAGCTCGACCGAGTCGTGACCCGGCTGATCGAGCGCCGGCCCGACATCCGGCTGCTCTTCCTCGTCGGTTCCTGCCCCTCCGAGGTGATCAAGCTCGACCTGTCGCGGGCGGCCCTGCGGCTGTCGCAGCGGCTGGCGCCGGGCGTGCGGGTGCTCAACTATTCGGGGTCGGGCATCGAGACGACCTTCACCCAGGGCGAGGATGCCTGCCTCGCCTCCCTGGTGCCCGAGCTGCCCGAGGCGGCGGGGACGGACGCGCTCCTCGTCGTCGGCGCGCTGGCCGACGTGGTCGAGGACCAGTTCGCCCGGCTGTTCGCCGATCTCGGCATCGCCGCGCGGTTCCTGCCGGCGCGCCGGGCGGGTCAGATGCCGGCGGTCGGGCGCGGCACGCGCTTCCTGCTCGCCCAGCCCTTCCTCGCGGACACCGCCCGTGCCCTCGAGGAGCGCGGTGCCCGGCGCATCGCCGCCCCATTTCCGCTCGGCGCGGAGGGCACGACCGAGTGGCTGCGCGCGGCCGCCGACACCTTCGCCGTCGCTGCCGACCGCTTCGACGCGGTGACGGCGCCGGCCCTCCGGCGCGCGCGTCAGGCGCTGGCGGCCCATTCAGCGAAACTCGCGGGCAAGCGGGTGTTCTTCTTCCCCGATTCGCAGCTCGAAGTGCCGCTCGCCCGCTTCCTGTCGCGGGAGATGGGCGCCGAGCTGATCGAGGTCGGCACGCCCTACCTCCACCGCGGCCACCTCGCGGCCGAGATCGAGTGGCTGCCCGGCGGCACGCCGGTGGTCGAGGGCCAGAGCCTCGACGACCAGCTCGACCGCTGCCGGACGGCGCGCCCCGACCTGACGGTGTGCGGTCTCGGCCTCGCCAACCCGCTGGAGGCGGAGGGGCTGACCACGAAGTGGTCGATCGAGCTGCTGTTCACGCCGATCCAGGGCTACGAGCAGGCGGGCGACCTCGCCGAATTGTTCGCGCGTCCCCTCGACCGACGCGCCCGGCTGGAGGTGTAGCCGCGATGCAGCTCACCGTCTGGACCTACGAGGGACCGCCGCATATCGGCGCCATGCGGGTCGCCACCGCGATGGAGGGCCTGCACTACGTGCTGCACGCGCCCCAGGGCGACACCTATGCCGACCTGCTCTTCACGATGATCGAGCGGCGCGCCCAGCGCCCGCCGGTCACCTACACGACGTTCCAGGCCCAGGATCTCGGCCGCGACACCGCGGCGATCTTCAAGGACGCGGTCGCCGCCGCCTACGCGCGTTTCCGGCCGCAGGCGATGATCGTCGGCGCGTCCTGCACCGCGGAGCTGATCCAGGACGATCCGGGGGGGTTGGCCAAGGCCCTCGACCTGCCGATCCCGGTGATCCCGCTCGAGCTGCCCGCCTATCAGAAGAAGGAGAACTGGGGCGCCTCCGAGACCTTCTATCGTCTGGTGCGCGCGCTTTCCGGCTCTCCGACCGAGCGCTCGCCGCGCGAGGGGCGGCGCCCGTCCTGCAACATCCTGGGGCCGACGGCGCTCGGGTTCCGTCACCGCGACGACCTGATCGAGGTCCGAAAGATCCTCGAAGCGCTCGGGATCGCGGTGAACGTGGTCGCGCCGCTCGGGGCCAGCCCCGCCGACCTTGGGCGACTCGGCGCGGCCGACTTCAACGTGGTGCTCTATCCCGAGGTGGCGCGCGCCGCCGCGCAGTACCTCGAAAAGACCTTCCGCCAGCCCTTCACCGACGAGGTGCCGATCGGGGTCGGGGCGACGACGCGCTTCGTGGAAGCGGTGGCGGCGCTCGCGGGCGTCGATCCCGCGCCCGTTCTCGCCGACGCGCCGTCGCGCCTGCCCTGGTACAGCCGATCGGTCGACTCGACCTATCTCACGGGCAAGCGCGTCTTCGTCTTCGGCGACGCCACCCACGCCCTGGCCATCGCCCGCGTGGCGACGCACGAACTCGGCTTCCGGCTTGTCGGGCTCGGCACCTACACCCGCGAATTCGCCCGCGAGGTCCGTGCGGAGGCAGCCCTCCACGGCATCGAGGCGACGATCACCGACGACTACCTCGACGTCGAGGCGGCCATCCAGGCGGCGGCGCCCGAACTCGTGCTCGGCACGCAGATGGAGCGCCACGTCGCCAAGCGTCTCGGCATCCCCTGCGCGGTGATCTCGGCGCCGACCCACGTCCAGGACTTTCCCGCGCGCCACTCGCCGCAGATGGGCTTCGAGGGCGCCAACGTCCTGTTCGACACCCTGGTGCACCCCCTGATGATGGGGCTGGAGGAACATCTCCTCGGGATGTTCCGCGAAGATCCCGAATTTCACGATGGCGCCGCCCCGTCTCATCTCGGTCGCACGCCGAGCAGGATCGCGGACGCCGTGGAACGGGCGCCGAACCATCCTCCCCTCGCGTCGGCGCCCGTTCCATCCCTCCACGTCCAGGGCGCCGACGCGGTGCGAACCGCGCCGTGGGCGCCCGATGCCGAGAAGGAGCTGAGGAAGATCCCGTTCTTCGTGCGCGGGAAGGCCCGCGCCAACACCGAGCGCTTCGCCCGCGAGCGGCAGCTCCCGCTCATCACCCTCGAGACCCTTTACGATGCCAAGGCGCATTTCGGCCGATAGGCCCACCATCCGCGTCGTCATCGTCACGCTCGACAATCACTTGGCGAGCGCGGTGGAGCGGGCGCGCCTGCGTCTCGCCGCCGAGATGCCGGGCCTCACCTTGAGCTTCCACGCCGCCGCCGAGTGGGAGACCGACAGGGCGGCGCTTCACGCCTGCGAGGCGGAGATCGCCCGCGCCGACATCGTCGTCTCGGCGATGCTGTTCCTCGACGAGCATGTCCGGGCGATCCTGCCGGCGCTGCTCGCCCGCCGCGACGCCTGCGACGCGATGATCGGCTGTCTCTCCGCCGCCGAGATCGTGCGCACGACGCGGCTCAACCGCTTCGACATGAGCGGGGCGAAGCGCTCGGCCCTCGATTTCCTGAAGCGCCTGCGCGGCAAGCCGGGGGCCGAGGGCAACGCCGCCCGGCAGATGGCTCTGGTGCGCAAGCTGCCCAAAATCCTGCGCTTCATCCCCGGCTCGGCGCAGGACGTGCGGGCCTATTTCCTGACCCTGCAATACTGGCTCGCGGGCTCGGACGAGAACGTCGCGAGCCTCGTGCGCTTCCTCGTGCAGCGCTACGCCGCCGGCCCCCGCGCCGCGTGGCGGGAGATCGCCGCCGCACCCGCCCCGCAGCACTACCCCGAGACCGGACTCTACCATCCGCGCATGCCGGGCCGGGTCGGCGAGAGCCTCTCGGCGGTGCCGACCGTGCGGGGAGGCCGCGGCCGCGTCGGACTGCTGCTGATGCGCTCCTACGTGCTCGCCGGCAACACGGCGCATTACGACGGCGTCATCGCCGCCCTCGAAGCGCGGGGCCTCTCGGTGGTGCCCGCCTTCGCCGCCGGCCTCGACAACCGCCCGGCGGTGGACGCCTTCTTCACCGCGGACGGCCGGCCGGCAATCGACGCGCTGATCTCGCTGACCGGGTTCTCGCTGGTCGGCGGCCCGGCCTACAACGACGCGGCGGCGGCCGAGGCGACGCTGGCGCGGCTCGACGTGCCCTATCTCGCCGCCCACGCGCTCGAATTCCAGACGATCGAGCAGTGGGAGGCGGGCGCTCGCGGCCTCTCGCCGGTCGAGGCGACGATGATGGTCGCGATCCCCGAACTCGACGGCGCCACCGCGCCGACGGTGTTCGGCGGCCGCTCCTCGGCCTCCGGCCCCGGCAACGCCCGCGACATGCGCGTGCATCCCGAGCGCGCCGAGCGCCTCGCCGCCCGCATCGAGCGGCTCGTCGCCCTGCGGCGGCGGCCGAAGCAGGAGCGGCACCTCGCCGTCGTGCTGTTCAACTTCCCGCCGAATGCCGGCGCCACGGGCACCGCCGCCTTCCTCTCGGTCTTCGCCTCGCTGCTCAACACCCTGCGCGGCCTCGCGGCCGACGGCTACGCGGTCGATGTGCCCGAGAGCGTCGATGCGCTCCGCGAGGCGATCCTCGGCGGCAACGCGGCCCGGTACGGCACTCCGGCCAACGTCCACGCCCGCGTCTCGGCCGAGGATCACGTCCGCCGCGAGACCTACCTGCCCCAGATCGAGGCGCAGTGGGGCCCTGCGCCCGGCCGCCACCAGAGCAACGGCGCCGACATCCTCGTGCTCGGCGCGCGGTTCGGAAACGTCTTCGTCGGGGTGCAGCCCGCCTTCGGCTACGAGGGCGACCCGATGCGGCTGCTGTTCGAGGAGGGCTTCGCCCCGACCCACGCCTTCTGCGCCTTCTACCGCTGGCTGCGTGACGATTTCTCCGCCGACGCGGTGCTGCATTTCGGCACGCACGGCGCGCTGGAATTCATGCCCGGCAAGCAGACTGGTTTGTCGGGTTCGTGCTGGCCCGAGCGGCTGATCGGCGAGGTGCCGAACGTCTATCTCTACGCCGCCAACAACCCCTCCGAGGGCACGCTCGCCAAGCGCCGCTCCGCCGCGACCTTGGTGAGCTACCTCACGCCGAGCCTCGCGGCGGCCGGGCTCTACCGGGGCTTGAGCGACCTCAAAGCCTCGGTCGAGCGCTGGCGTGGCCTGGAGCCCGAGGCGGTGACCGAGCGGACGGCGCTCGCCGCGATCATCCAGGCGCAGGGCGCGGCCGTCGATCTGGTGCCGGCCGAACCCGCCTGGGAGGGTGATCCCGGCCCGCAGGTCGCCGCACTCGCCGCCGCGCTTTGCGAACTCGAACAGACCCTGATCCCGCACGGCCTCCACGTGGTCGGCGAGGGCATGGCCCGCGAGGAGCGCATCGATCTCCTGCTCGCCCTGGCGGACGCCTCGCACGGCCTGAAGCCGGCCCGCGCCGGGATCGAGCGGCTGGTCGAGGGCGCCGCCTTCGGCGAGGCGCTGGCCGCCGCGGGCCTGTCCGCCGACGAGACCCACCGGACCGCCTTCGCTGACCTTGCCCGGATCGACCGGGAGCTTGCCCGCGACAGCGAACTGCCCGCCCTGTTGCGGGCGCTCGACGGGCGCTTCGTCGCCCCCGTCGCGGGCGGCGACCTCCTGCGCAATCCCGGCATCCTGCCGACGGGGCGCAATTTGCACGGCTTCGACCCCTACCGCCTGCCTTCCGCCTTCGCCCTGGCCGACGGCGCCAAGCAGGTGGCGCGGGTGCTGGAGCGCCACATCGCCGAAGGGCGGGCGCTGCCGGAGAGCGTCGCCCTCGTCCTCTGGGGCACCGACAACCTGAAGAGCGAGGGCGGCCCCATCGCCCAGGCGCTGGCGCTGATCGGCGCGGCGCCCCGCTTCGACGGCTACGGCCGGCTCGCCGGGGCCGAACTGATCCCGCTCGAACGGCTCGGCCGTCCGCGCATCGATGCGGTGGTCACGCTCTCGGGGATCTTCCGCGATCTCCTGCCCCTGCAGACCAAGCTCCTGGCGGAGGCGAGCTTTCTCGCGGCCAGCGCCGAGGAGCCGATCGAGCGGAACTTCGTTCGCAAGCACGCGCTGGCAATCCAGGCCGAGCAGGGCTGCGACTTCGAGACAGCGGCCCTGCGCGTCTTCTCCAACGCCGAGGGCGCCTACGGCGCCAACGTCAACCATCTCGTCGAATCCGGCCGCTGGGACGACGAGGACGAACTCTGCGAGACCTTTTCGCGGAGGAAGAGCTTTGCCTACGGCCGGTCGGGCCGCCCGGCGCCGCAGCGCGACCTGATGAAGGCGGTGCTGTCGCGGGTCGATCTCGCCTACCAGAACCTCGACTCGGTCGAACTCGGCGTCACGAGCGTCGATCACTACTTCGACGGGCTCGGCGGCATGGGCCGGGCGGTGGCCCGCGCCAAGGGCGCGAGCGTGCCGATCTACATCAGCGACCAGACCCGCGGTGAGGGGCGCGTGCGCTCCCTCGACGAGCAGGTGGCGCTGGAGACCCGCACCCGCATGCTCAACCCGAAATGGTACGAGGGCCTGCTCGGCCACGGCTACGAGGGCGTGCGCCAGATCGAGGCGACGCTGACCAACACAGTCGGCTGGTCCGCCACCGCCGGCGCGGTGCAGCCCTGGATCTACGAGCGCATCACCGAGACCTTCGTCCTCGACGACGCGATGCGCGACCGGATGGCGTCGCTCAACCCGACGGCCTGCGCCAAGGTCGCGAGCCGCCTCATCGAAGCCCATCGCCGCGGTTTCTGGACCCCCGACCCGGCGATGCGCGACGCGCTCGACCGCGCCGAGGAGGAACTGGAGGACCGGCTCGAAGGCGTCACGCCCGGAGCCATGCCCGGCATCACCGCAGGAGTCGCGGCATGAACATCGCCATCCGAAATCCGGTCCCGATCCGCCGCGAGGAGGGCAGCCTCCAGGTCGCCCTCGACCCCGCCGACCGCATCGAGACGGCGAAGGTGTTCGCGGTCTACGGCAAGGGCGGCATCGGCAAGTCCACCACCTCGTCGAATCTCTCGGTCGCCTTCTCCAAGCTGGGAAAGCGCGTCCTCCAGATCGGCTGCGACCCGAAGCACGATTCGACCTTCACCCTGACCAAGCGCCTCGCGCCGACGGTGATCGACGCGCTCGAATCGGTGAACTTCCACTCCGAGGAGCTGCGGCCCGAGGACTTCGTGGTCGAGGGCTTCAACGGCGTGAAATGCGTCGAGGCCGGCGGCCCGCCCGCCGGCACCGGCTGCGGCGGCTACGTCGTCGGGCAGACGGTCAAGCTCCTCAAGGAGCACCACCTCCTTGAGGACACCGACGTCGTCGTGTTCGACGTCCTCGGCGACGTGGTCTGCGGCGGCTTCGCCTCGCCGCTCCAGCATGCCGACCGGGCGCTGATCGTCACCGCCAACGACTTCGACTCGATCTTCGCGATGAACCGGATCGTCGCGGCGATCCATTCCAAGTCGAAGAACTACGGCGTGCGGCTCGGGGGCGTCATCGCCAACCGCTCGGCCAAGACCGACGAGATCGACCGCTTCAACGCCGCGGTCGGCCTGCGCCGGCTGGCGCATTTCCCCGACCTCGACGTGGTGCGGCGCTCGCGCCTGAAGAAATCGACTCTGTTCGAGATGGACCCGTCGCCGGAGCTGAAGGCCGTCACCGACGAGTACATGCGGCTCGCCGAGACGCTCTGGGCCGGCGCCGACCCCTGCGAGGCCGCGCCGATGAAGGACCGCGACCTGTTCGAATTTCTCGGGTTCGACTGATGAGCACGCCCTACCTCACCCGCCGCTCGCAGCTCGAGGCCTATTTCGACCGCACCGCCGTCGAGGCGTGGTCGCGGCTGACCTCGGACGCGCCGGTCTCGAAGATCCGCGCCACGGTGCGGGCCGGCCGCGACGCGATGCGGGCGACCCTGCTCGGCTGGCTGCCGGAGGATCTCACCGGCCTGCGTCTGCTGGATGCCGGCTGCGGCACCGGCGCGCTCGCGGTCGAAGCGGCCCGGCGCGGCGCGGAGGTGACCGCGATCGACGTCTCGCCGACGCTGATCGGGCTCGCCCGCGAGCGCCTGCCCGCGATCCCCGGGACGGGCTCGATCGAGTTCCGGGTCGGCGACATGCTCGATCCCTGGCTCGGCCGTTTCGACCACGTGGTCGCGATGGATTCGCTGATCCACTACCAGGCCCCCGACATCGTGCGGGCGCTCGCCGAACTCTCGCTGCGCACCGACGGCAGCCTGCTGTTCACGGTCGCCCCGCGCACGGCGCTGCTGACGCTGATGCACGCGGCCGGCAAGCTGTTCCCGAAGGCCGACCGAGCGCCCGCCATCGTGCCGGTGACGGAGGGCGGCCTGCGGCGGCGCATCGCGCGGGAACCGGCGCTGGAGCGTTTCGCCGTCGGGCGGACGCGCCGGGTCAACAGCGCGTTCTACCTCTCGAACGCGATCGAGCTCCGAAAGAGCCCTCCCCCCGCAAACGGGGGAGGGCAATCCCGATGAAATCCGGCCTCGCCATCACCCAGGCGCTGCTGCGTCTCGGCCCGGCGATCCTTCCCTTCGCCGACGCGGCGACGAAGGAGCTGCCGCTCGGGCGGCTGATGCGGCTGTCGCTGTTCCAGGTGACCGTCGGCATGGCCGCCGTGCTGCTGATCGGCACGCTCAACCGCGTCATGATCGTGGAACTGGCGGTGCCGGCCTGGATCGTCGCGGTGATGCTGTCGCTGCCGCTCCTGTTCGCCCCCCTGCGGGCGCTGGTCGGCTTCCGCTCGGACACGCACCGCTCGGTGCTGGGCTGGCGGCGGGTGCCCTACATCTGGTTCGGCACGCTGCTGCAGTTCGGCGGCCTGGCGATCATGCCCTTCGCCCTGCTGATCCTGTCGGGCGACACCACCGGCCCGCTCTGGGTCGGCCATGTCGCGGCCGCGCTCGCCTTCCTCCTCGTCGGCGCCGGGCTCCACACCACGCAGACCGTGGGGCTGGCGCTCGCTACCGATCTCGCCCCCGCCCATGCCCGGCCGAAGGTGGTCGCGCTGCTCTGCGCCATGCTGCTCGCCGGCATGATGGGCAGCGCCCTGCTGTTCGGGCTGGCGCTCGCGAACTTCTCGGCGGTCCGGCTGATCCAGGTGATCCAGGGCGCGGCGCTGATCACCATCGTGCTCAACGGCGTCGCGCTGTGGAAGCAGGAGCCGCGCGATCCCGGCCGCACCGATAGGGCGAAGCCGCGGCCGAGCTTCGCCCAATCCTGGCGCGGTTACGCCGGGGAGGGCACCGCGCGGCGGCGGCTCGCGGCCATCGCGCTCGGCACCGCGGCCTTCTCGATGCAGGACATCCTGCTCGAACCCTATGGCGGCCAGATCCTCGGCCTGACCGTGGCGCAGACCACCGCGCTCACCGCGATGCTGGCCGCCGGGGGCGGGCTCGGCCTGATCGCGGCGGCGCGCTGGCTCAATCGCGGCGGCGATCCCTACCGGGTCGCGGCCGCGGGCTCGGTGATCGGCATCGCCGCCTTCTCGGCGGTGATCTTCGCCGCGCCGCTCGCCTCGACCCGCCTGTTCGCCGCGGGCGTCACCCTGATCGGCATCGGCGGCGGCCTCTTCGCCCACGGCACGCTCACCGCCTCCATGGCCAAGGCCGGGCCGGAGGATACCGGCCTCGCACTGGGCGCCTGGGGCGCGGCGCAGGCTACCGCCGCCGGCACCGCCATCGCCGCGAGCGGCATCCTGCGCGATCTCGGCGCGGCCGTCGCCCAATCGGGCGTGCTCGGCGAGGGGATGAACGAGCCGGCGATCGGCTACCTCATCGTCTACCACGTCGAGATCGCCCTGCTCTTCGCGACGCTGGTCGCCATCGGCCCGCTCGTGCGCGCGTCCGTCCCCGAAGCCGACCGCCCGGACGAGGGGCCAGCCGGCCGGTTCGATCCCCTCGTCAACCGCCCCACCTGATCGGGAGGCCTGCCATGCCCAGAGGCGAGATCACCGGTTACATCGACGTCGCGCAGGTCACGCTCTACGCGTTCTGGCTCTTCTTCGCGGGGCTGGTCTTCTACCTGCGCCGCGAGGACCGGCGCGAGGGCTATCCGCTGGAGAACGAGGCCGCCGGCCGGCTCAAGAGTCCGGATCCGATCCTGATCCCGACGCCGAAGGCCTTCCACCTGTCGAGCGGCCACACGATGTACGCGCCGCAGACCAACGTCGCCTACGACGCCGACGTGCCCAGCGCGCGGCGCGAAGCCTTTCCCGGCGCTCCCTATTTCCGCACCGACACGTCCTTCCGGGCCGGCGTCGGTCCCGGCTCCTGGGTGCCGCGCCACGACGAGCACGACCGGACCTGGGACGGGCAGTACCGCATCGTCCCCCTGCGCGTCGCCGAAGCCTTCGTGGTCCACGAGGACGGACCGAACCCGATCGGCATGCCGGTCTTCGGCGCCGACCGGCAGGTCGCCGGCACCGTCGTCGACCTGTGGGTCGATCGCGGGGAATCGTTCGTGCGCTACTACGAGGTCGAGCTCGGCGCGGGCGGGCGCCGGGTGCTGATGCCGGTGACCTTCTGCACCACCGGCCGCTTCTCCCGCACCGTGAAGACCGAGGCGCTTCTGGCCGCGCAGTTCGCCGACATTCCCGGAATCAAGGATCCCGACTCCGTCACCCTCCTCGAGGAGGAGCGGATCATGGCCTATTTCGGCGCCGGCACGCTCTACGCCTCGCCGGCCCGCCAAGAACCCATTCTCTAGAGGGCCGATCCCATGAGCGAGTCGGATTTCCTGCCCGAAGGGACGCTGCGGGGGCTGCCCGGCCCGCTGCCGCCGGGCGAGCGCATCCTCTGGCGCGGCGCCCCGACCTTGTCCGGCGTGCTGCTGCGCGTCTTCCACGCCCGGCTCGTCATGCTCTGGTTCGCCGGCACCGCCGCGGTGCTGGCCGTCGGCGCGGCCGCGGGCGGAGGTCCGGTCCGGGCGCTCGCCGTCGCCGGTCCGACCCTGCTGATCGGTCTCGGCGCGCTGGGGCTGCTCACCCTCCTCGCCTGGCTCGTCCATCGCACCACGGTCTACACGCTCACCGACCATCGGATGGTGCTGCATGTCGGCATCGCCCTGCCGATCACCCTCAACCTGCCGCTCACCCGGATCGAGGCGGCGGACCTGCGGCTTTTCTCCGACGGCAGCGGCGACATCCCCCTGCGGCTGCCGCCGAGCGAGCGGGTCGCCTACCTGCATCTCTGGCCGCATGCCCGTCCCTGGCGCGTGAGCCGGCCGGAGCCGATGCTGCGCTCGGTGCCGGAGGCTCAGGAGGTCGCGGCCCTGCTCGCGCCGGCGCTCGCCGCGCGGGCCGACGGCCCCACGCGCATCGGGGAGCCCGTCGCCGTGCGCGATCGGGCAAGCACCGCCCCAGGCCGTCTCACGACGGCCGGAGCCCGATAGCGGGAGTTGAGAGCGATGCCCGTGGAGCTGAACTTCCGCCGTTCCCCGCAGAAGCCGCCGTCGCAGCGGCCGGCCCTGCTGGCGGTCGCCGCCCTGCTGACGGTGGTGCTGCTCGCGGTCGCCCTCGGTCGCGGCCAGGAGGCTGAGCCGGAGAGAAATCCGGCCCACCCGATCCAGACGCTGGCCTTCCACGCGGAGGATCAGCCGGACGGCGCCATCGACCTGCGCGCGGCCGGCGACGGGAGATTGGTCGCGCGGATCGAGCCGGGGCAGGACGGCTTCATCCGCGGCACCCTGCGCGGGCTCGCCCAGGCGCGGCAGCGGGAGGGCCTGAGCCGCGAGCCCCCGTTCACCCTCACGCGATTCGACAACGGCACGTTGTCGTTGGAGGATGAGGCGACCGGGCGGCAGGTGCCGCTGCTGGCCTTCGGCCCTTCGAACGCGAGGGCCTTCGCCCGCCTGCTGCCCGGGACGGAGCTGCGGTGATGGCAGAGGGGGCAGACATGGCCTGGATCGGCAAGACGGTCGTCGAGGTGCCCTGCACCGTCGAGATCGAGCAGACCCCGGAGAGCCTGCACGCGCACGTGACGCTCGATGCCGGGTTCGAGATCGAGCCCGGCGACGAGGTCCAGGTCCACGACGCGCCGACCGAGGTTCCCTACGGCGAGCGCCTGACCGTGCGCCGCACCGCCACCGTCACCCGCGCCGGCCGGCTGGAGCGGGCCTGGACCAAGCTGATCGCCCATCTCGAGCTGACCGAGCTCTACGAGGTGAGCTTTTCCGAGCGGAGGAAGCTGTGAACGCCAACGTCCAGCCCCAACATCCCTCGGCGCCCGGCGCGCCGTTGCCGCGTCATCCGGTCAACGACTCGACCAAGAGCGCGCAGCAGACGACCTTCCTGAGCCCGCGCTTCTACACCACCGATTTCGACGAGCTCGACCGCACCGATGTCGAGCCCGTGCGCCGCGAGTGGGACATCCTGATCGACGAGCTGCGCTCGGACCCCAACAAGCGCCACTTCGTGCGCAACGAGGAGTTCGATTGCGACCTCGCCGACATGGATCCGGAACTGCGCAAGGAGTTCCTCGACTTCCTCATCTCCTCGATCACCGCCGAGTTCTCCGGCTGCGTGCTTTATGCGGAGATGCGCAAGCGCGCCAAGAACAAGGACATCAAGGAGCTGTTCGGCTTCATGAGCCGCGACGAGGCGCGCCATGCCGGCTTCATCAACGACACGCTGAAGGATTTCGGCGTCGGCGTCGATCTCGGCTTCCTGACCAAGACGAAGAAGTACACCTTCTTCAAGCCGAAGTTCATCTTCTACGCGACCTACCTGTCGGAGAAGATCGGCTACGCCCGCTACATCACCATCTACCGTGAGCTGGAGCGGCATCCGGAGCGGCGCATCCACCCGATCTTCAAGTGGTTCGAGAAGTGGTGCAACGACGAGTTCCGCCACGGCGAGGCCTTCGCGCTGCTCATGCGGGCCAACCCGAAGCTGACGGAGGGCGTCAACCGCTACTGGATCCGCTTCTTCCTGCTCGCGGTGTTCGCGACGATGTATGTCCGCGACCATTGCCGCCCGGCCTTCCACAAGGCGCTCGGGGTCGATCCGACCGACTACGACTTCAAGGTCTTCCGGATCACCTCCGAGATCTCGAAGCAGACCTTCCCGATCACCCTCGACCTCGACGATCCGCGCTTCAAGGCGGGCCTCGATCGGCTCCTGGTCTGCGCCGAGAAGATCGCCGCCGCGCGGGCGGAGGGCGGCGTGTCGGGCAAGCTGAAGCACGGAGCTCAAGCATTGATCGCGGCCGCGACCTTCGCGCGGCTCTACCTGCTGCCGGTCAAGCAGAACGCGATGCCGGCCGACATCCGCCTCCGGCCGGTCTGGTAGCATGTCTGCCTACGCCGCCCCGGCGCTCTACGCCGTCCTGCTGTGGTGGTCGGCCACCGGGCTGGTGCTGGTGCTCCAGCACCTGCCGCGGCGGACGCATCCGCGCAGCATGGTCGCGGCGAGCGCCGTGCTGGCGGCGGCGCTCTGGGCGATCGGCGCGGTCGCCGACGACGACACGGAGACGGGCGCCTATGTCGGCTTCACCGCCGCGGTGATCGTCTGGGGCTGGCAGGAGATGAGCTACTATATGGGCTTCGTCTCCGGCCCGAAGGCGGCCGCCTGCGCGCCGAACCTGCGCGGGCTCGATCGCTTCCTCGCGGCGCTCGGCACCAGCCTCTGGCACGAATTCGCGATCCTGCTCGGCGGGCTCGCCATCCTCTGCCTCACCTGGGGGGAGGGGAACCGGGTGGCGCTCTGGACCTACGCGCTGCTCGCGCTGATGAACGCCTCGGCGCGGCTCAACCTGTTCCTCGGCGTGCGCAACCTCCACGCCGAGTTCCTGCCGCCGCATCTCGGCTATCTTGCCTGCTACCTGAGCCGGCGGCCGATGAACCCGCTGTTTCCGGTCTCGGTGACGCTCGGGACCGCCGCGACGGTGCTGCTCGCCCGCGGCGCGCTCGGGGTGGACGTCGCCCCTCACATGGTCACGGGCATGAGCCTGCTCGCGACCCTCGCGGCGCTCGCCACCCTGGAACACTGGTTCCTGATGCTGCCGCTGCCTTCGGCGGCCCTGTGGAACTGGAGCCTGCCGGGCCGCGCGGCGCCCGTCACCGAGGTGCCGGAAGCAGGGGTGCCGCGCGAATGAACCGAGGCGGACACGAGATCCGCCCGCACAGTTAGATCTTCATCGGGGAGGACGGGCATGGACTACGAAGCCTTCTTCGGCAGCGCGATCACCGGACTCCACCGGGAGGGGCGCTACCGCGTCTTCACCGACCTGGAGCGGCAGGCGGGGCGCTTTCCCTACGCCACGCATCACAGCCCCGGCGGCGAACGCGAGGTCACCGTCTGGTGCTCCAACGACTATCTCGGCATGGGCCAGCACCCCTCGGTGCTGCGGGCGATGCACGAGGCGATCGACCGCTGCGGGGCGGGCGCCGGCGGCACCCGCAACATCTCCGGCACCAACCACTACCACGTGCTCCTGGAGCAGGAACTCGCCGACCTCCACGGCAAGGAGGCGGCGCTGATCTTCTCCTCCGGCTACGTCTCGAACTGGGCGGCGCTCGGCACCCTCGCCTCCAAGCTTCCGGGCTGCGTGGTGTTCTCCGACGAGGGCAACCACGCCTCGATGATCGAGGGCATCCGGTCGAGCCGGGCGGAGCGACAGATCTTCCGCCACAACGATCCGGAGGATCTCGACCGCAAGCTCGGCCTGATCGAGCCCGGCCGGGCCAAGCTCGTCGCCTTCGAGTCGGTCTATTCCATGGACGGCGACATCGCGCCCATCGACGAGATCTGCGACGTGGCCGAGGCGCACGGGGCGCTCACCTATCTCGACGAGGTGCACGCGGTCGGCCTCTACGGAGACCGCGGCGGCGGCATCTCCGAGCGGATGGGCCTCGCCCACCGGCTCGACGTGATCGAGGGAACGCTCGGCAAGGCGTTCGCCGTCCATGGCGGCTACATCACCGGCTCGGCCCAACTCTGCGACTTCGTGCGCAGCTTCGCCTCGGGCTTCATCTTCACGACCTCGCTGCCGCCCGCGGTCGCGGCGGGCGCGGCAGCGAGCATCCGCCATCTCAAGGCCAGCAGCGTCGAGCGGGCGCGCCATCAGGACCGGGTCGCGCGGGTGCGGCAGGCGCTCGACGCGGCGGGCATCCCGACGCTGGCCAACCACAGCCACATCGTTCCGGTGATGGTCTGCGACCCCGTGCTGTGCAAGGCGATCAGCGATTCCCTGCTCGACGAGTTCGGCATCTACGTGCAGCCGATCAACTACCCGACCGTGCCGCGCGGGACCGAGCGTCTGCGCATCACGCCCTCGCCGCTGCATTCCAACGCCGACATCGATCATCTCGTGGACGCGCTGAGCACGATCTGGCGGCGGATCGGATTGAGCAAGGCGGCGGCGGAGTAGGCGATGGGGCGCCGCCGCCTGCTGGCTTTCAGTATCGAAAATCGATACTAGATTAAGCTGAGTGGGAAGCATCGAGCGACGCTCGAAGCGGTTTTCGCCGATCCTGTCCGTTCCGGCATCGCTTGGACCGACATCGAAGCCCTGATGACGGCCTGCGGTGCATCGATCGAAGAAGGACGAGGCTCTCGCGTCCGGATTGCCCTGAACGGTGTGCGGGCCGTGTTCCACCGCCCGCACCCGAAGAAGGAGACGGACAAGGGGGCGGTGAAATCCGTCCGGCGCTTCCTGAGCGAAGCGGGACTGCGGCCATGACCGTCATGCATCACAAGGGTTACGAGGCCCTCGTCGAGTATGACGAGGAAGCCGAGCTGTTCCACGGGGAGGTGCTCAACCTCCGCGACGTGATCACCTTTCAGGGCCGTTCGGTCGAGGAGCTGAAGCGGGCGCTGGCCGACAGCATCGAGGACTATATGGCTTTCTGTGCCGAGCGCGGCGAGGAGCCGGAAAAGCCGTTCTCCGGGCAGTTCGTCGTCCGGGTCGATCCCGGACTGCACCGCGCCGTCGCCTCCGCGGCCCGCCGCGCCGGTCTCAGCCTCAACAAATGGGTCGCGCGGGCGCTCGAACAGGCAGCGAGCTGAATCGCCGCCCCCGCGGCTACATCTTCTTCTCGAGCGCGGCCTTCACCTGCATGAGCTGATCCCACACCACGCCGGGGCTGGTGCCCATCGCCTCGAGGACCGCGTTCACGCCCCAGAACAGGCCGAACAGGATCACCGGCACCAGGATCCAGCCCAGGATCTCCTCGCCGCGGTGGCGGGCCTTGCGGCGGCGGCGGCGTCTCTCGCGGGCGGTCGGCGGATTCGGCCGCGCCGGAGCCGGCTGTGGCGCGACAGGCGTGAGGGGCTCCTCCTGCGCGTCGCTCGTCATGCTACCCCCATTGCTGGCCGATGCCGGGTTCTCTGGCAGAGAGCGGCGCCGTCCATATCCGGGAGCCGGCACGGGAACGCAACCCGCGCCGGCACGGAAGATCGGTCACCCTTCCGAGTGACCGATCCTGCGAGCGTCAGACCTTCAGCGGGACCTTCGGCACGGTGCGGACCGATCCTCCACCGGAGGATCCGCCGCCGGACGGACCGCCGTCGCGCTTGTTCGCCTTCTTGCGCGGGGCCGAGCGCGGCTTGGAGCGCTTGCGCTTGGCGGCGTTGGCGACGTCCGTCTCGGGCTTCGGCGTGACCGGCCCGGCGGGGAACTCGAAGCCGAGCTCCGCCTTGGCCTTGCCGTCCTCGCCCTCCGGCTTCTTCAGCACCACCTTGACCGCGCCGCCATCCTTGAGGCGGCCGAACAGCACCTCGTCGGCGAGGGGCGTCTTGATGGTGGACTGGATCAGGCGGGCCATGGGCCGGGCACCCATCGCGTCGTCGTAGCCGTTCTCCACCAGCCAGTCGCGGGCCTCGTCCGAGAGCTCGATCGTGACGTTGCGGTCGGCGAGCTGCGCTTCGAGCTGGAGCACGAACTTGTCGACGACCTTGGCCACGACCTCCTTCGGCAGGTGGCCGAACGAGATGATCGCGTCGAGACGGTTGCGGAATTCCGGCGCGAACAGCCGGTTGATCGCCTCGACGTCGTCGCCCGAGCGCTTGCTCTGGGTGAAGCCGTAGGCCGACTTCGCCAGATCCGAGGCACCCGCGTTCGACGTCATGATGATGATGACGTTGCGGAAATCGACCTGCTTGCCGTTGTGGTCGGTCAGCTTGCCGTGGTCCATCACCTGCAACAGGATATTGAACAGGTCCGGATGCGCCTTCTCGATCTCGTCGAGCAGGAGCACGCAGTGCGGGTGCTGGTCGATCCCGTCGGTGAGCAGGCCGCCCTGGTCGAAGCCGACATAGCCGGGGGGCGCACCGATCAGCCGCGAGACCGTGTGGCGCTCCATGTACTCCGACATGTCGAAGCGCAGCATCTCGACGCCCAGCGAGGCGGCGAGTTGCTTGGCGGCCTCGGTCTTGCCGACGCCGGTCGGGCCCGCGAACAGGTAGGAGCCGATCGGCTTGTCGGGATCGCGCAGGCCGGCGCGGGCGAGCTTGATCGCCGAGGTCAGCGCCTCGATGGCGTTGGTCTGGCCGTAGACGACCCGCTTCAGGTTCTCGGTCAGATTCTTGAGCACCACCGCATCGTCCTTCGACACGGTCTTGGGCGGGATCCGCGCCATCGTGGCGATGGTGGTCTCGATCTCCTTGACGCCGATGGTGCGCTTGCGGCGCGCCTCCGGCACGAGCATCTGCGAGGCGCCGGTCTCGTCGATCACGTCGATCGCCTTGTCCGGCAGCTTGCGGTCGTTGATGTAGCGCGCCGACAGCTCCACCGCCGCCTTCACCGCGTCGGTGGTGTATTTCAGCTTGTGGAACTCTTCGAAGTAGGGCTTCAGGCCCTTGAGGATCTCGATCGTGTCCGGGATCGACGGCTCGTTGACGTCGATCTTCTGGAAGCGGCGCACCAGGGCACGGTCCTTCTCGAAGTACTGGCGGTACTCCTTGTAGGTGGTCGAGCCGATGCAGCGCAGCGCGCCGGAGGCGAGTGCGGGCTTGAGCAGATTCGAGGCATCCATCGCGCCGCCCGACGTGGCGCCCGCACCGATGACGGTGTGGATCTCGTCGATGAACATGATGGCGTTCGGGTGCGCCTCGATCTCCTTCATCACCTGCTTGAGGCGTTCCTCGAAGTCGCCGCGGTAGCGGGTGCCGGCGAGCAGCGTGCCCATGTCGAGGGAGAAGACGGTCGCGTCGGCCAGAACCTCGGGAACCTCGTGCTGAATGATCTTTCGCGCGAGACCTTCGGCGATGGCCGTCTTGCCGACGCCGGGGTCGCCCACCAGCAGCGGGTTGTTCTTCTGGCGGCGGCAGAGCACCTGGATCGTGCGCTCGACCTCGGCGTGGCGGCCGATCAGCGGGTCGATCTTGCCGTCACGCGCCTTCTTGTTGAGGTTGACGCAGTAGGCCTCCAGCGCGTCGCCCTTCTTCTTGGGCCGCGCCTCGCCGTCGTCGGAGCCCGGACGCTCGGACGCGGCCTCTTCGTCGGCGCCGCGCACGGGCTTGGCCTCGGAGGCGCCCGGCCGCTTGGCGATGCCGTGACTGATGTAGTTCACCGCGTCGTAGCGAGTCATGTCCTGCTCTTGCAGGAAGTAGGCGGCGTGGCTCTCGCGCTCGGCGAAGATCGCGACGAGCACGTTGGCCCCGGTCACCTCCTCGCGGCCCGACGACTGCACGTGGATCACCGCGCGCTGGATCACGCGCTGGAAGCCGGCGGTCGGCTTGGCGTCCTGGCGCCCGTCGCCCGTCAGGTTCGAGAGCTCAGTGTCGACGTACTCGACGAGATTGCGGCGCAGGACGTCGATCTCGACGTTGCAGGCCCGCATCACCGCGGCGGCATCCTGGTCGTCGACGAGGGCGAGCAGGAGATGTTCGAGAGTCGCGTATTCGTGGCGGCGCTCTCCGGCCAGGGCCAGGGCGCGGTGGAGGGCTTGCTCGAGGCTACGTGAGAAGCTTGGCAATGCTCTGGCCTTCGCTGGATGCCTATTTCTTTTCCATAACGCACTGAAGCGGATGTTGGTGCTTGCGGGCGAAATCCATCACCTGCGTCACTTTCGTTTCCGCGACTTCGTAGGTGAACACGCCGCACTCCCCCACACCATTGTGGTGGACGTGCATCATGATCTGGTAGGCGTCGTCGTGGCTCTTGTTGAAGAAGCGCTCGACGACGTGCACGACGAACTCCATCGGCGTGTAGTCGTCGTTGAGAAGCAGCACGCGGTACAGACTCGGCCGCTTCGCCCGCGGCTTGGTCCGGGTGATGATCGCGGTGCCCGAACGATCGTCGTCGCCCGGGTTGCGCGGTGTCGAGGCCGCACGCACCGGAACCCGTCCCCGACCCGCCTCCTGCACTTCGTTCTGGATCAGCTTGGAAGACATCTGAATCGAAGCGACCCTGGTCTGGCAGCCTTCGGCACCGGCGTCCCGGCAAGGGGCGCGGCGCTCAAGAGGCAATCTATAGGCCGATCGGCGACTGCGCCAGAGAGGTGCGTGAAACTGTCCGGCCAAGCCGCATTCCCGGAGCCGCAGCGGCGCTCGGTCCGAATGGCGACGACGCGGGCGGCGGCGACGCAACGCACGATCGAGCGGCGCGGAGGGCGCCGCATTCGTCAAGATCGGCTTAACCCCTGTGGCGAAAGGACGATCTCGAACTTGCGAGCGGCCGCATTAACGGCCGCGTAACCGCGTTCATCCTACCGTCCTCGCCAGAGATTGCGGACCCGGCTGGCGGCGTCCGTGAAGGGTGCCAGCCGGGCTCGAACGTCCGGCTGTCGAGGCGAAGGTTTCGAGATGCGTCGCGTAGAAGGCCGGCCCACGGGATCCCGCGCTGTCGCCGTGCTGCTCCTGGCGACGAGTTTCCTCGTCGCGGTGGCCGATCCCGCCGAGGCGAGGCGCCGAGGCCACGCCCGCAAGGCGGTCGGCGGCTACAACCCGCCCTACGCCGCCATGGTCGTCGACGTGAAGTCGGGCCGGACCCTGCACGCGGTCAACGAGGACGCGCTGCGCCACCCGGCCTCGATCACCAAGGTGATGACCCTCTACATGCTGTTCGAGCAGCTGGATAAGGGCCGCTACGACCTCGACTCGCCGCTCACCATCTCGGCCAACGCCGCCGCCCAGGCGCCGTCGAAGCTCGGCCTGCGCCCCGGCTCGACCGTGACCGTCGAGGAGGCGATCAAGGCGCTCGTCACCAAGTCGGCCAACGACGTGGCCTGCGCCATCGGCGAGAACATCGCCGGCTCCGAGCCGCGCTTCGCCGAGATGATGACCCGCAAGGCCAAGGCGCTCGGCATGAGCCGCACCCACTACGCCAACGCCTCCGGCCTGCCCGATCCCGACCAGATCACCACCGCCCAGGATCTCACCATCCTGGCCCGCGCGATCCAGGACCGGTTCCCGCGCTACTACCGCTACTTCCAGACCCGCTCCTTCGCCTTCCGCGGCCGGACCATCGGCAACCACAACCGCCTGCTCGGCAATGTCGAGGGCGTGGACGGCATCAAGACGGGCTACACGCGCGATTCCGGCTTCAACCTGATGACCGCGGCCAAGCTCGGCGACCGGCAGATCGTGGCGATCGTGCTCGGCGGCAAGTCGGGCGCCAGCCGCGACCGGATCATGGCCGACCTCGTCCGCGCCAACCTGCCGCGCGCCTATGCCGGCGCCCGCCAGACGGCGCCGGTGGTGGAAGTGGCCGAGCGCGGCCGCCCGGCGGTCGTCGCCGAGGCCGAATCCCGCACACGCACCGTCATCGCCTCGGCGGACGACGACGCGGTCGAGACCACGAGCTCGACGAGCACCGCCCCCCTCGACATCCGCCCGGCCACGACGACCCCGGGATCGCGCCGCGCGGGCCTCCAGGCGCTGCCGAACGCCGCCCAGGCGTATGCCGGGCCGGCGAGCCAGGCGCCGTTCCCGGGCGCCGGCAGCAAGTCGACCGCCCGCCTGCCCGCTGTCGAGGGCGTCGCCTCCCGCGCCGAGGGCCCCCCGAAGGATGCCCGCGGCGACAGCGCCAAGCCCGTCACGCCGACGCCGTGGGTGATCCAGCTCGGCGCCATGGACGACGAGGACAAGGCGAAGTCGATCCTCGCCGACGCCCGCAGCCGCACCGGCATGCTGTCCAAGGCCGCCCCCTACACGGTGCGGGTGACCCATGGCGGCGCCACGCTCTACCGCGCCCGATTCTCGGGCTTCTCCGAGCAGAGCACCGCGCAGGATGCCTGCGCCGCGCTGAAGAAGAACGGCTTCAACTGCTTCGCCACCCGGAGCTGACCGTCTCGAACAGCCTTCCTCGGAGCGGCTGCCGGCGCGTTCGGCCGGCGGCCCTTCGATGACAAGAGCCGCGCCGAAGCGGCCGGGACCTCTTTCGATCCATCGACCCTGACAACGCGCGTGGAGTTCTAGCGATGTCGGTTCACCAGCCTGTCACGCGCCGCGTTGACGCGCGCCGCCCTCTCGACGCTGCCGCCCTGGTCGGGATGCAGCCGCTTCATCAGCGTCCGATGAGCCGCGCGGACCTCCTCCAGGGACGCCCCGCGCTCAAGCCCCAGGACCTGATAGGCCTCCTCCTCCGTCATCGTCCCTGGCTTCGCCGCGCCGCCCGGCCGCGGGTCACCGTCGCCATCAGCGTCTACACGCCAGCCGGACTGCCGGCGGTCGAGATACGCCTCTAAAAGGCGCCCGCCCTCGGGATCGTTGGCGCGCAGAAGGATCGTCAGCTCGATCAGCGCCTCCGTCGGCACCGCCGACAGGCGGCGCCCGGCGAAGGGCCCGACGAAGAGGGTTCCGTCGCGCGGCACGCCGTCGGAGCGGATGTCGAGTTCGAGCGAGGCCGTGCGCAGGGGCTGCGGCTGCCGGTACCCGCGCCACGCGCGGACACGCCGGATCACGCCGGCCTCGCCCTCCGCCAGCCAGAGCCCTCCGGCGCCGAGCAGCAGGGCGGGGAGGACGCTGCCGCGCAGGGACAGCGCGAAGGCCGTCGCCAGGAGGCCGTAGCCGGCGAGCAGCCGCGGCGTCAGGCCGAAGGGCAGGCGCCCTTTGCGGCGGCCGAGCCACCAGAATCCGATGAGCGCCAGAAGGCCGAGGGCGAGGAGCATCCTTCGCTCATCGGCCGGTTCGGCCCGCGGGTAAAGCGCTCATCCGGCGCACGAGCCGGGGCAGCGGCATCACAACCGCGTCTGCGCCACGTCCGCCGTGTTCAGCCGAACGGTCCGCACCCGGCCGTCGCGCTCGACCAGCAGCGTGACCGGGCGGTCGAGCCCGGCCTCCTCGACCACGGCGGTGAGGTCGGACAGGCGGTGGACCGGCCGGCCGTTGGCGCCGACGATGATGTCGCCGATGTCGCCGGTGCGGGGATCGACGCCGCGCAGGCCCGCCTGCGCCGCCGGCGAGCCCTGGAGCACCCGCAGCACGACGACGCCGTCGATGCCGAGCCGGGCCGCGGTCGCCTCCTGGCCGGCGATGATGCCGATGCCGGGGTTGCGCACGCGCCCGTTCTTGATGAGGTCGGGCACCACCCGGTTCACCACATCGACCGGCACCGCGAAGCCGATGCCGGCGCTGGCGCCCGAGGGCGAGAAGATCGCGGTGTTGACGCCGATCAGGCGGCCCGCGGAATCGAGCAGCGGTCCGCCGGAATTGCCGGGATTGATCGCCGCATCGGTCTGGATCACGCCCGACAGTTCGCGGCCCTCCTGCGTCGGCAGGCGCCGTTGCAGCGCGCTGATGACGCCGGTCGTGAGGGTGTGATCGAGACCGAACGGGTTGCCGATGGCAAAGGCCGACTGCCCCACCTTGAGGTCGGCCGAGGTGCCGACGGCGAGGGGAGGGGGCATCTTGGCGACGCGCCCGAGCTGGAGCACGGCGAGGTCGTAGCTCGGCGCCGTGCCGACGACCCGCGCGCCGACCACCTCGCCGGAGGCGAGCCGCACGGAGATCGTGCCGCCACCCTTCGTCGCGGCCTCGACCACGTGGTTGTTGGTCACGACATGGCCGGCGGCGTCCCAGACGAAGCCGGTGCCGGTCTGCGTGCCGGAGCCCTGCTGCTGCTCGCCCCCTCCCGGCCCCTGGCCGAACTCGTCGTCGGGCTCCATCAGGGCACGCCCCTGCGCCGCGGCCTGAGCGAAGACGTGGACGACGGAGGGCGAGGCGCGGGCGAAGAGATCGACCGTGGTCTTCTCCGCCGCTGACAGGTCGCCGCGCGCCGTCACCGAGCGGGGCGCGTCCGCGGAGTAGAGGAAGGCGAGGATGTAGGGCTGCGCCACGAAGGCGATCAGCAGGCCCAGGGTCACGCCCAGGGCGATCCGCACGAAACGATCCGGCACCGACAACCCCAACCCTTATCCTAACGCCCGCCCGATGCCGGCACGCTCACCGAACGCGCGATCCGCCCCGGCGGTACGGGCCGCGTTCAGACTGGCTCCGGCAAACTCCCCGATATGCGGTCCATGACAGCGATCGCGGGAATTCGAAGAATGAGACTTAGCTGTGTCCGGTGTGGCTTCCGGTCAACAAATCCCCGCTTTTCCTCACAGGCGGGCCGGGTGCGACACCGCACGGTCAAGGCTCGCTACCGAGAGTAACCAATTGCATACTGTTTCGTACGCAGTGTCTTCCTACTGATGAGAAGGCATCGGTGGGCGGGCCTGGATCAATTCTTGGCGAAACCAAGGCAAGGTCTGGGCGAGGAACTGCGACGAGACGGTGACCGATCGGCTGTCGAGCACTCGAATTGATCGCAAAGCTGCCCCAGAGATGCTTCGATCGCCCTTGAAACTTTGAGCATACCGTCCCGACGGCTCTTGTCGTCGCGATGTCCTCAACGGACGAAGACGGTTCGAACAGGAAGAACAAGAGATGGAAACCGAAGCTCTCGAACGTCCTGCCGACCTCACCATCTGGCGCACGCTGCCGGCCTCCTCTCCGCTGGCCCAGCCCGAGCGCTACGACACCCTGCGCGAGGCGCTCGCCGCCGCGAAAGGCGCCCTGGGCGATCCCTCGAAGCAGCCCTGGATCATCACCGAAGAGGGCGAGATCCTCTCCCCGAACTGGATCCGCACCTACGTCAACTGATCGCGGCCTCAGCGCGCGGGCCGCGGTGCGTTCGAACCGACGGGCTGCCCGGGGGCCGCATCGGCCTCGGGCATCGGCTCCGGCCGGTTCACCAGCGTGACCAGCACGTAGGACACGATCATCAGCAGGAACCACGAGCCGAGCTTGGCCGCCGAGACCGGCGACCAGCCGGCCGCCTGGTTCGGGTAGAGCCAGACGCGGCTCGCCGTGCCGATGTTCTCGGCGAGCCAGATGAAGAGCGACACGAGAACGAAGCCGAGCAGCAGCGGCATCCGGCGATGCACCTGCCAGACCTTGAAGTGCACCACCGTGCCGCCGAACAGGAGTCCGGTGGCGATGAACAGCACGGCCCGCATGTCCGCCGTGTAGTGGTGGCTGAAGAAGTTGACGTAGATCGCCCCCGCCAGAGGGAGCGTGAGCGCCAGCGGCGGATGGCGGCTGAAGCGGAAATCGAACAGGCGCCAGACGCGGGCGATGTAGGAGCCGATGCTGGCATACATGAAGCCCGTGAAGAGCGGCACGCCGGCGATTCGCAGAAGGCTCGCCTCCGGATAGATCCATGAGCCGACGCCGGTCTTGAAGATCTCCATCGCGGTCCCGACGACGTGGTAGATCGCGATGACCTTGGCCTCCTCCCAGGTCTCCATGCCGAGCGCCAGCAGCGCGACCTGAATCAGGACGGCCGCGAGCGTCAGGAAATCGTATCGCGTCAGCGGCGCGTCGGCCGGGTAGAACAGGTGCGTGCCGATCAGGAGCGCGCAGAGGAGGCCGCCGAACAGGCAGGCCCAGCCCTGCTTCACACCGAAGCGCAAGAACTCGTAGGCGAAGGCCGGCCCGCTTCCCGCGGCGCGCGCGCGCTCGCCGAGCCTGCGCTCGGTCGCCACGAAACCTGCCAGGAACGGCCAGTTGCGTGCCGCACTCGGCGTCGTCCGCCCTGACCGCATCCCGTCCTCCGTCGCGCCCGGCGCTCTCGCGCGAAACGAGGGTCGGAAAGCGGCGGTTTGACGGTCGCGCTTGCCATGTCCCACACTTCACCCCGTCGAACACGGCGGGGAGGGGGCGTGGAGGCACCTGTCGCGGAGGATCGGGCGCCGGCCCGGCGGCGGATGGAGCGCGAGCTGCGCCGGCTCGAAGCGCTCGCGGCGCGCAAGCGATACCGAAGACGGAGCCTTCGCGCGCTGCGCGGATCGGCCGGCGCGGCGGCGACCTTCCTCGCTCTCCTGAAAGTGAAGGTGATCGGGACCCTCGCGGGCAAGGCCGCCATCGCGGTCCTCGTCGGCCTGGGCCTCGCGTGGCCGGCGCTGGTGATCGGCATCGTGGGCCTGGTCGGGATCGTGGTGGGGCTCCTCAGCCTGTTCTCCGGCGAGGGCGGCTCGCACCATTTCGACTGCGACTGCCCCTGCGACTGCGCGCGCAAGGAGAAGCGGGCCGAGCGGCTCAAGGCTCTGATCGCGCAGCGCCGGGCCTGGCTCGCCGCGCCGTCGGGACCGGCCCCGAGCCTGCGCCGGGACGCGCGCGGACGTCATCACCTGGCGGCCAGCCGGCGCAAGCGCGGCCGGTGAGCCCCGCCTAATGGACAGTAGCCGCGTTTGGTGGCTTGCCTATAATGCTCAAAAAAATTCATCGTCTCCGCCGACGCCGAGACTGACGCCAGGAACAGTTGCACGATGAGCTCCCGGATCCCCGATTTCGCTTCCGTCGCCTACGCGGCCGACGGCTTCAAGGCGCCGCCTCCGCCGGCCGGGGAGCCCTGGATGACGCCCGAGGGCATTCCGGTGAAGGGGTTCTACGGCCCCGAGGATCGCGAGGGATGCGAGGGCATCGACTCGTTCCCCGGCCTGCCGCCCTACCTGCGCGGCCCCTATCCGGCGATGTACGTCACCCAGCCCTGGACCATCCGGCAATATGCCGGCTTCTCCACGGCGGAGGATTCGAACGCCTTCTACCGGCGCAACCTCGCGGCCGGCCAGAAGGGCCTCTCGGTCGCCTTCGACCTCGCCACCCACCGCGGTTACGATTCCGACCACCCGCGCGTCTCAGGCGATGTCGGCATGGCGGGTGTGGCGATCGACTCGATCTACGACATGCGCACACTGTTCTCTGGGATTCCCCTCGACCAGATGACCGTGTCGATGACGATGAATGGCGCGGTGCTGCCGGTTCTCGCCCTCTACATCGTTGCGGCGGAGGAGCAGGGCGTGCCGCCGGAAAAGCTCGCCGGCACGATCCAGAACGACATCCTCAAGGAGTTCATGGTCCGCAACACCTACATCTATCCCCCCAAGGGATCGATGCGGATCATCTCGGACATCTTCGGCTACACCTCGAAGAACATGCCGAAGTTCAACTCGATCTCGATCTCCGGCTATCACATGCAGGAGGCCGGGGCGACGCAGGATCTCGAACTCGCCTACACGCTGGCCGACGGCGTCGAGTACATCAAGGCGGGTCTGGCGGCCGGCCTGACCATCGACCAGTTCGCCCCGCGCCTGTCGTTCTTCTGGGCGATCGGAATGAACTTCTTCATGGAGATCGCCAAGATGCGGGCCGCGCGCCTGATCTGGGCGAAGCTCGTCAAGGAGTTCGATCCGAAATCGGACAAGTCGCTGCCCCTGCGCACCCACTCGCAGACGAGCGGATGGTCGCTGACGGCCCAGGACGTGTTCAACAACGTCACCCGCACCTGCATCGAGGCGATGGCAGCGACGCAAGGCGGGACGCAGTCGCTGCACACCAACGCGCTCGACGAGGCGCTGGCGCTGCCGACCGACTTTTCGGCCCGCATCGCCCGCAACACCCAGCTCTTCCTACAGCAGGAGAGCGGCACGACGCGGATCATCGATCCGTGGGGCGGCTCCTACTACGTCGAGCGGCTGACGCACGACATCGCCGCGCGGGCCTGGGAGCATATCCGCGAGGTCGAGACGCTCGGCGGCATGGCGAAAGCCATCGAGGCGGGCATCCCTAAGCTCCGCATCGAGGAGGCGGCGGCCCGCGCCCAGGCGCGGATCGATTCCGGGCGCCAGACGATCGTGGGCATCAACAAGTACAAGCCCAACGACGAGATGAAGATCGACCTGCTGCGGGTCGACAACGCCGACGTACGCGCCAAGCAGATCGACAAGCTCAAGCGCCTGCGGGCCGAGCGCAACCAGGCCGACGTCGATGCGGCGCTCGCCGCCCTGACGCAGGCCGCGGACGGCGAGGGCAACCTGCTCGAACTGGCGGTGAATGCGGCGCGGGCCAAGGCCACGGTCGGCGAGATCTCCGAGGCGCTGGAGAAGGCCTGGGGTCGTCACCGCGCCGAGATCCGCTCGATCTCGGGCGTCTACAAGCGGGAGGTGGGCGGCATGTCGCCGGTGGTGGAGAAGGTCCGCGGCCTCGTCGAGGCCTTCGAGGAGAATGACGGGCGCCGGCCGCGCATCCTGGTCGCCAAGATGGGCCAGGACGGGCACGACCGCGGCCAGAAGGTGATCGCCTCGGCCTTTGCCGACCTCGGCTTCGACGTGGACATCGGGCCGCTCTTCGCCACCCCCGACGAGGCCGCACGCCAAGCGGTGGAGAACGACGTGCACATCGTCGGCGTCTCTTCGCTCGCGGCGGGCCACCTGACGCTGGTGCCGGAGCTGAAGGCCGCCCTGAAGGCGGAAGGGCGCGACGACGTGATGATCGTCGTCGGCGGCGTGATCCCGCCGGGCGATTACGACGCGCTCACCGCCGCGGGCGCCTCGGCGATCTTCCCGCCGGGCACCGTGATCGCGGAAGCCGCCGTGAAGCTTCTGCACGAACTGAACGATCGCCTCGGCTACGGCGAGCGGCAGGCCGCCGAATAGCCGATCCGGACAGTCGGCGGAGGCTTTTCGCCTCCGCCGTTCCTCACCGGATTTCTCCGGGATTTACCTGAATCGCAGGCAGGTTGGCCCGCATCGTGGTGCCGTGCGGGTGGATCGGCTAAGACGCGAGGGCTGATTTTCGCGCTCGCCGCTCTCGCACGTTTCCCGACCGGCTGGCGCCTCTCGATACGCGACGGGGCTGGGCGATGGCCGAGGCGGACCACGACAAAATCCTGCCCGTGATCCTGTGCGGCGGCTCCGGTACGCGGCTCTGGCCGGCCTCGCGCGAGAGCATGCCCAAGCAGTTCACGCCGCTCGTCGATCCCTCGACCTCCACCTTCCAGGCCACCGCCCGCCGCGTCGCCGACGGGAGTGTGTTCGCGCGGCCCACCGTCATCGCCTCGGCCGAGTCCCGCTTCATCGTCGCCGAGCAGCTTGCTCAGAGCCGCATCGCTGCCGACATCTTGCTCGAACCCGAGCGCCGCGATTCCGCCGCCGCCGTGGCGGTGGCCGCCCTGCACGGGGCGCGGCGGGGACCGGAGACGGTGGTGCTGGTCATGGCGGCCGACCACGTGATCGAGGACGCCGACGCCTTCGCGAGCGCCGCGCAGGAGGCCGCCCGCGGCGCCCGGCTCGGCCACATCATGACGCTGGGCATCACCCCGACCCGGCCCGCGACCGAGTACGGCTATATCCGCACCGGCGGCGCCCTTCCCGACGCGCCGGGCCTGCACCGGGTCGAGCGCTTCGTCGAGAAGCCCGACGCGGCGGGCGCCGAGCGCCTGATCGGGGAGGGCGCCTTGTGGAACTCGGGCTACTTCCTGTTCCGCGCCGACGTGATGATCGCCGAGCTGGAGGCGCACGCACCGGCGGTGCTCGACGCCGCCCGCGCCGCGCTCGCCGCCGCCGTCACCGATCTCGACTTCGTGCGGCTCCAGGCGGAGGCGTTCGCCCGCGCGCCGAAGACCTCGATCGACTACGCGGTGATGGAGCGGACGACCCGCGCGGGCGTGCTCGCGGTCTCCTTCGCGTGGTCGGATGTCGGCACCTGGGACGCCGTCTGGCAGGTGCTGGAGCGGGACGCGCAGGGCAACGCCGTGCGCGGCCGCGTCGAGCTGGTGGAGACCACGGGCAGCCTCGTCCACAGCGAGGGCGACGGGCTCACCACCGTGGTCGGGCTCGACGACGTGGTCGTCGTCGCGACCCCCGACGCGGTGCTCGTCGCCTCCAAAGCGCAGTCGGGCAAGGTGAAGGACCTGGTGAGCGTCCTGCGCGAGAAGGCGCACCCGGAAGCGGACGCCCACCGCCGGATGTATCGGCCCTGGGGCTGGTACCAGCGCATCGATATCGGCGAGCGCTTCCAGGTGAAGCGGATCATGGTGACGCCGGGCGGGCGGCTCTCGCTGCAGAAGCATTTCCACCGGGCCGAGCACTGGGTCGTGGTCAAGGGCACGGCGGAGGTGACGCTCAACGATCAGGTCATCCTCGTCCACGAGAACGAGGCGGTCTACCTGCCGATCGGCTCGATGCACCGGCTGACCAATCCCGGCAAGATCCCGCTCGAACTGATCGAGGTGCAGGTCGGCTCCTACACCGGCGAGGACGACATCATCCGCCTGGAGGACGTCTACGGACGGTGAGCGCCGGCCTCGGCCGACACGGCGGCGAGGTGGCGCCCAAGCCGCGCGACGCCCTCGCGATCCATGCGCAGGCCGAGCTTCGAGCGGCGCCAAAGGATGTCGTCGGAGGTGCGCGCCCATTCGTGCCGCACGAGGTAATCGACCTCGCGGGCGCTGAGATCGCCCCCGAACGTCTCGCCGAGATCGGCCAACGTGCGCGCATCGCCGAGCAGCCGCTCGGCGCGGGTGCCGTAGGCGCGGGCGAGACGCCGGGCGGTCGCTTCGGGCAGGAACGGGTACTGGGCCGCGAGGGTCCCCACGAAAAGATCGAAATCGGCGCCCGCCATGTCGCCGCCGGGCAGCGGCGCGTCGCCCGTCCAGGCCGGCTTCATGCCCGGCAGGTGCGGTCCGAGCTTCTCCAGCGCGTGCTCGGCGAGGCGCCGGTAGGTGGTGATCTTGCCTCCGAACACCGAGAGCACCGGTGGCCCGTCGTGGTCGAGTTCGAGCACGTAGTCGCGGGTGACGGCGGAGGCGTTCGCGGCCGCGTCGTCGTAGAGCGGGCGCAGGCCGGAAAAGCTCCAGACCACGTCGTCCGGGCCGATCTGCCGCTCGAACGAGCGGTTGATGCAGGCGCAGAGATAGCGAGTCTCCTCGGCCGAGATCCGGACCGGGCCGGGCTCGCCCTCGTGGGCCACGTCGGTGGTGCCGATCAGGGTGAAGTCGCGCTCGTAGGGGATGGCGAAGACGATGCGCCGGTCGGGCTGCTGCAGGATGTAGGCTTGGTCCCCCTCGTAGAGCCGCCGCACGACGATGTGGCTCCCCTTGACGAGCCGCACCTTCGGCCGGGCTTCGACGGCGAGCGTGCGCAGCAGCGTCTCGCCGACCCAGGGTCCGGCGGCGTTGACGACGATCCGTGCCCGCACGCTCTCCCGCTGCCGCCGCTCGGCATCGTGGAGGGTGACGGTCCAGGCGCCGTCCTCGCGCCGGGCGGATTCGACGGTGGTGCGGGTGCGGATCCGCGCGCCGCGCTCGGCGGCGTCAAGGGCGTTCAGCACGACGAGGCGGCTGTCCTCGACCCAGCAATCGGAATAGGCGAAGCCGCGCGTCAGCCGCTTCTGGAGCGGCGCGCCGACACCCTCGCGGCTGAGGCGGAGCGCCTGCGAGCGCGGCAGCGCCTTGAGGCGCGCGAGGTGGTCGTAGAGGAACAGCCCGATCCGCAGCATCCAGGCCGGGCGCAGGCCGGCATCGTGCGGCAGGACGAAGCGCAGCGGCCAGATGATGTGCGGCGCGAGCCGCATCAGCCGCTCGCGCTCGGCCAGCGCCTCGCGCACGAGCCGGAACGCGTATTGTTCGAGGTAGCGCAGGCCGCCGTGGATCAGCTTGGTCGAGGCCGACGAGGTGTGCTCGGCGAGGTCGCCCCGCTCGCACAGCAGGACCCGCAGCCCGCGTCCGGCGGCGTCGCGGGCGATGCCGACGCCGTTGATGCCACCACCGATGACGAGAAGATCGACGGGTTCGCTCACGGGCGGCCCAGACCGCTGAGGCCGAGGCTGACGACGATCCCGATCAGCACGGCGCCGCCGAGGCAGCGCCGCCACGGATTGACCCCGCGCACGATCTCATCGAGCGCCCAGATCGTGAGGCTCACGAGCGCGAGGACGCGAAGGCCCGCGAAGACGGGCACGGGCAGACCCGGCATCGCCGCCTCAAGGAGCCATTCCAGGGCCGAGGCGGCGGCGAAGATCCACAGCGGCCAATTCGGCCACTGGCCGATCACGACCGCGCCGGTGGTGCGGTCGCGGAAGAACCAGTCGAAAGCCCGGCGCAAGCGGGGCCTCAGATCGCGCCCGTGCCCCGGGCGGCACGGATCGGCTCGCAGATCTTCGGGCTGATCTGGTCGAGATGCGGGCAGGCATTGGTCTCGTACCAGCCCCGAAGCTCGGGCTGCTTCGGCGCGACGTACATGGCCGTCAGGACGAAGCCGCCGGCGATCAGGATCAGGAGCAGAAGAAGGTTGCGCACGGGACGTCTCCATTCCGGCGGACCTCGCGACGCCGGCATCATCGCGGCAGACGCGCGAGGCCCGGGAGAGTTCCCTGGCCGAGCCGCGCATCACCCCCTCCTCAGCGGCGGGCATCCTCCAGGGTCTGCGGACGCGTGTGGGTGAGCGGACCCTGCGAGCCGGGCAGCAGCCCGAGATCCTGAAGCCAGAGCATGGCGAGTAGGCCCGCGAGCAGGCTGGCCACGCTCATCAGGATGGTGAGATGGCGCCGCCGGACGATCATGAAGATCAGCACGACGAGGAGGGCGAGCGAGAGCGCGAGAGTCAGCATGGCGACCTTGTACGACGATCCGGACCCGAGCGTCCCGCTGGTCGCCGGTCCCCGAAGCGGGTTGTCGGCATCCGCGAGTGCCGTCGGTCCCTCGACGGGAGCCGACGGATTTCGACCCGGAGACGGACTCAAGCCCGAATGGACGAGGACGGGATCGGATAGGCTGAGGGCAGCGGCTCAGTGCCCCAAGGCCCGATCTCGACGGGCGGATGCATCCGGCCCGGCTCGGCCTCTTCTTTCACTTTCACGCAGGCGGCGTCCGCGCTTCGCCGCTTAAGTGTCACACCCCCGCGTACATCCGGCCGGGATTGAAGATGCCGGCCGGGTCGTGGGCCGCCTTGATGCCGGCGGTGATCCGCATCAGCGGCTCGGGCAGCGGCTCGAAGACGGGCACGGCCGCACGCAGGGTCTCAGGCGCGCGCACCAGCGTCGCGTGCCCGCTGCCCGCCGCCTTCACCGCGGCGCGGATGATCGCGGCCCCGGCATCGTCGGCGGCCTCGGTGGCGAGCCAGATCAGGCCGCCGCCCCAATCGTAGAACCAGCGCGCGGCGCGTGCGGCCCCGATCGCCGCGGTGACCGCCGGACCGCGGGTCGGGGCGGTGGAGATGCGCCAGATCGCGGCCTCCCGCGGCTCGGCGAGGGGGGTCGCGTCGCGCACGGCGCGCCAGAGCGCGGCACTCTCCTCGCCTTCGACGACGTGTGCCTCGCCGGTGCGGCGCAGGAGACGGCGCAGCTCGCCGAGGCGATAGTTGACCGATTTCGCGAAGCCCTCGACACGCATCAGCGTCCGCGGCTCGGGGCCGCCGACGCCCGCGGGCAGGTGGGCGGCGCCGGTCAGCTCGAAGGGCGAGCCCAGCGCGGCGGCGAGCGCCTCGACGGCCGCCGCGTCGCCGAGGCCCGGCAGAACGAGGGTCGAAACCTGCTCCTGCACCGGCAGCACCTTGAAGGTCACCTCGGTGAGCAGGCCGAGCGTGCCCCAGGAGCCGGCCATCAGCTTCACGAGGTCGAGACCGGTGACGTTCTTCATCACCCGCCCGCCGGACTTGATCGGCTGGCCGCGGCCGTTGACGAAACGCACGCCGATCAGGCTGTCGCGGGCTGCGCCCGCATTGATACGGCGGGGGCCGGAATTGTTGGCCGCCGCCACCGCCCCGAAGGTCGGCTCGCCGGTAGAACCGAGGAGCGGGCGGTGATCCATCGGCTCGAAGGGCAGCATCTGGCCGCGCCCGGCCAGCAGCGCCTCGACCTCGGCGAGCGGCGTGCCGGCCCGCGCGGCGACCACCATCTCGGCGGGCTCGTAGAGGGTGATGCCGGTGAGCCCCGTCGCGGAAAGCGTCGCCTCGTCCTGGGGCGGACGGCCGAACGCCGCCTTGGTGCCGCCGCCGACGAGCCGCAGCGGCTCCGACCGGCCGGCGGCCTGCGCGACGATGGCGGCCGCCTCCTGCTCGTTGGCCGGCGCGTATGAGGTCATCGTTTCCGTCCCGTGGGGTGTTTTTGAACGTTTCTCGAAAGGCCGGACTCAAACCCCGATTGGGCGAAGCTGGCAAGCCGAAGTCACCGCGCGGCCGCGGGAAGCCGCTTCGGAAAACGCTCCCGCACGATCGTGCGCAGCCCCGCGATGTCGAGGAACCAGACCAGCGCGCCGTAGACAAGCACGCCGACGGCGACGCAGGCCGGCAGGGCGAGCGCCGGTTCGAGGCCCCGGAACGGCAGGACGCTCAAGATCATGGCGAGGCAGGCGCCCGCGGTCAGGGCGAGGTCGCGGCCCGGCAGACGCAGCCGTTCGACGCCCATCAGCGCCTTGCCGCCGAGCACGACGACGGCCGCCGTGAGACCCAGGGTCTGCGCGACGGCGACGCCCTGCGGCCCCATCACCCGCGGCAGGAGGAGGATGCCGATCCCGTTGACGACCAGGCCGACGAGGGCGGCGGAGACGACCGGGCTGGTCCGGCGCCGGATCTGGAAGACGGGATTGAGGGCGAAGTTCATGATCGAGAGGCAGAGCAGCCCCGGGATCAGCCAGTCGGTATAGTCGGCGAACGGCCCGCGGAACTCCGCCGGCACGATCAGCGCCTGCAGCGCGGGCGTCACCGCCCAGTAGCCGGCGGCGCAGGGCAGGAGCAGGGCCACCACGATGGCGATGTTGCGCGAGACCTGGGTCTCGGCGGCCTCGCGGCCGTGATGCTCCTCGGCCTGCACGGCGATCTGGAACAGCAGCAGGTCGAGCGCCGCGCCGAGCGTGGAAAACGCCCGCGAACCGAGATCGGCGGCGAGCGCGAAGTAGCCGGCCTCGGCGAAGCCCGCGGTCCCGGCGATGGCGGCGCGGTTGAGGAAGGGCATGATCTGGTAGACGGCGTTGGCCGCGATCAGCGGCAGGCCGTAGACCGCGAACAGGCGCAGGGTCTCCCGGGCCTTGCCCCGCGGCAGGGCCGGCGCGTGCCCGAGCAGCCCGTCGCCGAGGACCTTGCGCATCGGCAGCACCGCCAGGAACTGGCTCAAGCCCCCCGCGATCAGCACCCAGACCGGCTGCGGAAACAGCCACGCCGTGCCCGCCATCAGCACGAAGGCGAGCGCGTTCTTCCACACCACCAGCCGGAGATAGGCGCCGCCGATGAAGCGGGCGCGGGCGAGCGCCGCGTGGTAGTCGAACAACCCGATGCCGATCGCCGCGACCATGGTGCCGGCGGTCATCACCAGCCGGCCCTCGGGGGTCGGGTTGACGGCGATCCCGAGCCCGGCGCAGAGGGCGGCGGCGGCGAACAGCGCCAGGGCGACGGCCCCGTAGGCCTGGTCGAGCCCGCGGCGGATCCACGGCTCGGCCTCGCGCACCCGCGCCGAGTAGAACCGCGTCGCCGAGAGCCGCAGCCACTCGAACAGGAGGGTGTTGAGCACCACCGCGCCCGCCGTCGCCAGGGCGAAGCGGCCGAAATCGGCCGGGCCCAGCATCCGGGCGATGGCGATGCCGAGGACGAAATTCAGCCCGGCATTGAGGATGAAGGCGGCGATGACGGCCATGAAGGATCGGGCTCGCTCGGATCTGCCGCTCGTTCGGAACGCGCCAGGGCAGATTTGAGGCGAGACCCAAAGAAAGATTGAACGGACAGGCCCCGGCGCGCCGAGGCCCGGGCCAATCTGAGCTCGGTCGGGCGAGAGGCGGCGGGGCTACAGCAGCTTGGCGACCTCGAAATGCATGCCGTCCAGGCGGGTCCTGAAATGTCCGCCCCAGAAGAAGCCGTGGGCGTTCGCGATGGTCACGAGTTCGCGCACGGATCCCTTCTTGTCGATGGTCGCCGGGATCCTGTCGCGGGGATTGAAGGCGGCATTGATGTCGAAGGCTGCGCCGAAGGCGTGGCAGCTGAGCGAGGCCTGCGAGCCGCGGATGAGCCGGGGAACGAAGCTGCCGTCGAAGGTCAGGATGCGGTCGAGCAGCCCGGCCTTCTCCCACGCGGCCCAGAGCGCCTGCAATTGCGGCGCCGCCTTCCGGTTGAACGGAAAGGCGAAGGGCCCTTTCCTGCCGGCGACGTCGAGGGTGGTGACCTGAACGTTCACGATCTCCTTCTTGTCCCAGCCGTCCGTGATCCGGATATGCTCCGGATTGTCGGGTTGGGGATCGAGGACGTACTGGAACGTCCCGAACAGCGCCTGCCGGGCCGCGGTGTTCTTCAGGGGGACGAAATCCGGTGCCGGCGGAAAGGTCGTCCCCGTACCGGTGCCGACGACGAACGGCGCGGCCGGCTTCGTCGCAGCGCTTTCCGCCCCCGTGAGAGCGACGGCGAAGCTCGGTGTTCCGCCGCCGCCCCAACCGTCCTTGCCCGCGACTTCCATGCAGTCGTTGAACCAGGCGACGAAGCGATCGATGTGCTGGCCGGTCCCAGCCGGGTAGCAATGGGTCCGCCAGCGGTTCTTGTCGCTGTCGTCGCGACGCAGGGAGCCGGCATTGTAGGCGGCGGCGACCAGCGGCGGGTCGAAATGCGTCTGCGCTCGCTGCTGGGCGATGTAGGCGGTGCCGGCGGCGATCGAGGTTGCCGGGTCGAGGAGATCGTCGCCCCGGAGGCTGCCGCGTCCGAGGGCGCCCCGTGCCGTGCGGACGAGGGTCTGCATCAGGCCGACGCTCTCGTCGTTGATCTTGGGCTCCCGCCGGCGGGCGGTCGGATCGCCGGAACTCTCGGTTGCGATCGTCGCGACGATCAGTTCGACCGGCACGCCGTAGGCCCGCGCGCTGGCGGCGCAGGCCTCGCCGTACTTGAGCCAGATCTTGCGCACGGTCAGAGGCTGTCCGTAGGTGCCCTGCGGCTGCGCCCCGTCGACGCCGATCCCGGCGGCGCCGAGGCTCCAGGCCACGCTGTCCGGGAACAACCGGTGCGGCTTGGTCAGTCCGGGAAGGGCGTCGGTGAGGGTGCTCACATCGGCCGGCTTGGCCGGCTCCAGCAACTTGGGCGAGGCCACCTCGGGGTCCGCCTCCGGGGCCGGCGCGGGTACGGGCGCAGGTGCGGCGATCACGGTGGGTTCGCGCGCGGCGACGCGCTCGATGCCCTCGCCGAGATTGCGGACGGCGGTCGAGATGACGTCGCTCTTCTCCTTCGAGCCCTGGCTGCTGCCGTAGTAGAAGGAGATGATGGTCGCGGCGATGCCGTTGATGAAGCCGACCGCGGTGCCGATCAGACTGAAGGCGGCGGTCGTCAGTTCCGCCTTTCCCGGATCGAACGTGAAACCGCCGAGCGAGATGTAGAGCGCGCCGGCGATCATCATGAACATGCCGGCCACCGCGAGGATCACGATCGCCATGCCGACGTTGAAGCTGCGCAGCGCCAGTCCGGTCGATTGCTGAAAGTCGCCGGCCCGTTGCCGATCCTTGATCTCGAGTTCGGCGAAGCGGATGCCGGCATCGAGCTCGTACTGTCGCAGGCTGGCCTCGGCCTTCTTGAGGTCGAGGATCAGCTGAGGGTCGTCCGCCTTCGTGCGGACGATGTCCGTGACCTGCTCGGGCGTGAGCGGCGGCTTCGTCGCGGGCGGGCCGGCGACCGGCGACTGCGGTAGATACTTGTCGAGAACGCCGGTCACGACGGAGGCGGCGATGTTGCTGAACGGCGGCGGCAACCCCAACGCCGTCAACAGCGTCGGCGCGGCGTTGCGAAGGATCGTCTTGACGAAATCCGGTACTTCCATCGACCCACTCCTGGTGAGACGGCAAATAACCTGCGAATCAAAGGATTTTATCAATTTCGGCGATATTTTCATGCTTTCGGCGCGAGGCGCAATACCTCAAATTGCAGGCCGAAGATGAAAATGTGCGGTTCTCGGCAGGAAAGAGCGGACCGACATCAATAGATGATTCGAGATAAAGTGAAAATTATCTCATTATTTGATGAATATATATATTCAATGCGTGATGCGCCAGAGAGGCTGCATTCCACTCCGCATAACTCGAAGAAAGCCTGTATCGTCCCCGTCGAGAACTCAGCTCATGTGACCGGGCCGAGCGGTCAGAGCCGCGCCTTTACAGCCAGCCCTTTGAACGGAAATAGAGCAGCGGCACGACCGCCGAGATCGCGATCAGCGCGAGGCCGTAGGGATACCCGTAGACCCAGTCGAGTTCCGGCATGTGCTTGAAGTTCATGCCGTACATCGAGGCGACGAGCGTCGGCGGCACGCCGACCACCGATACGACGGTGAGGATGCGGAAGGCGTTGTTCTGCTCGATGTTGATGAGGCCGAGCGTGGCATCGAGCAGGAATTGAACGGTCTCGGAGAGCCGCGTCTCGAACTCGTCGAGCGAGGCGATGTCCCCCGCCAGGGTATCGAAGCGCGGCGCATCGTCCGCCTTGAGGATCTGGCCGCACTCGCTCTTGGCGAAGGCGATGATGCGCCCGAGCCCGAGCAGGCTCGCGCGGACTTTCGACAACGACTTCCCGTGGCGGCCGACCGAGCGGAGCAGGCGGCGCAGCGCGAGATCGCGCCGCTTGGGAGCGGTGGAATCGCCCTTGCGGGCACCGGGCCGGGCGCCGGAATCGAAATCGAAGATGCGCGTCGAGAGCGAGTCGAGGTCGCCGGACATCTCCTCGAGCAGGTCGGCGAGGTTGTCGACCAGTTCCTCGACTACGAGCAGGAACATCCGCGTGCTGGACCCTCCGTCGCCATCGCCGTCGTCCACACGTTTTCTGACCGCCGCGAAGGCCCGCATCTCGTGGAAGCGCACGGTGACGAGGTGGTCCGCATTCAGCAGGAAGCCCAGCGGCTTCAGGCTGAAATCCGAGCGGTCGAAGGTGACCATCGGCGTCGAGAGGGAGAGGCCGTCGCGGTTGCGGCGCAGGCGGCTCGACGATTCGACCTCGCTCAGCGCCGCGCGCGAGGGCACGCGGATGCCCGTCTTGCGCTCGACCTGCTCGGCCTCCTCGGCGGTCGGATCGTTCAGGTCGATCCAGAGCGCGTGATCGGGCAGGCTCGCGCCGCCCTCCGCGCCGCCGTGCTCGACGGCGCCGTTTGCCCCATGCAGGCTCATCATCGGGAAGAATCGTCCGTCTCGTCCGGGCTGCGCGAGAAATTCGTGCGAAAACGCCGCAGCCGTTAGGAAGCTGCGCCTTGACTCGAAATCGGCCCGCGCCTATCTCGCGGCCGTCGTTAGCACTCACTTGCTTAGAGTGCTAACAAACAGGTGGAGCGCGGTCGCCCCCGGCCGCATGAAGACCAACCGCCATTTCGAAGCAAGAGGGCAGCTCATGAAGTTCCGTCCGCTGCACGACCGCGTCGTCGTCCGTCGCATCGAGAGCGAAGAGAAGACGAAGGGCGGCATCATCATCCCGGATACCGCCAAGGAGAAGCCGCAAGAGGGCGAGATCGTCGCCGTCGGCCCCGGCGCCCGTGACGAGCAGGGCCGTGTCAACGCCCTCGACGTCAAGGTCGGCGACCGCGTTCTGTTCGGCAAGTGGTCCGGCACCGAGGTCAAGATCGACGGCCAGGATCTCCTGATCATGAAGGAATCCGACATCATGGGCGTCGTCGCCGCCTAAGGCCGACCCCGTTCCATCGCCCTTCGAGGCCGCTCCCGCAGGCTTCAGGGCTTTCCGACACTCTCATCTGAGGCAGGTACTCACATGGCAGCGAAAGACGTTCGTTTCTCCGCCGACGCTCGCGACAAGATGCTGCGCGGCGTCGACATCCTCGCGGATGCCGTCAAGGTCACCCTCGGCCCCAAGGGCCGCAACGTCGTCATCGAGAAGAGCTTCGGCGCCCCCCGCATCACCAAGGACGGTGTGACGGTCGCCAAGGAGATCGAGCTCGCCGACAAGTTCGAGAACATGGGCGCCCAGATGGTGCGCGAAGTGGCCTCGAAGACCAACGACATCGCCGGTGACGGCACCACCACCGCCACGGTGCTGGCCCAGGCGATCGTCCGCGAGGGCGCCAAGTACGTCGCCGCCGGCATCAACCCGATGGACCTGAAGCGCGGCATCGACCTCGCCACCCAGGCCGCGGTGAAGGACATCACCGCCCGCGCCAAGAAGGTCGCCTCCTCCGAAGAGGTCGCCCAGGTCGGCACGATCTCCGCCAACGGCGACACCGAGATCGGCGAGATGATCG
>NZ_JBELQE010000073.1:0-58891 GCF_040270385.1 Methylorubrum podarium
GCCCCCGCTCTCGCCCCGCCCGGCGTCAACGGTCCCGGCGCCGCGCCGGGGGTTCCGGCGGCCCAGGCCACGGACGCCGCGGCCGCGACGCCGCAGCCCGCGACGCCGCCGATCCCCCTGGGCGCCGTGCCGATGACGATCGGGCTGCGCTCGCTCTCGGGCATGAACCGCTTCGCGATCCGCCTCGACCCGGTCGAGCTCGGCCGGATCGACGTCTCGCTCGACCTCGACAAGGCGGGCGGCAAGGCGAGGGCGCATCTCGTCGTGGACCGTCCCGAAACCCTCGCCCTGCTCCAGCGCGACGCGGGTTCCCTGCAGCAGGCGCTGGCGCAGGCGGGCTTCGACGTCGGCACGGAGGCGGGCGGAATCGACCTGTCCCTGCGCGGCGAGGGCGGATCCCAGGGCGGCCGGGACGGCGAATCGTCGCCCCGCGGCCGCGCTGAAGGCGGACCGGGCGGGCGCGACGACAAACCCGCCCCCCTCGCCCCCGTATCCCTGCGGCACCTGCGTGCCGCCAGCGGCCTCGACATCCGAATCTAGAGCAGGGTTCCGGATCGGATATCCGGGACCCTGCTCTAGGCCCCTGTTTCGCATCGTCTTGACCGAAAGCCGGAATCCACCTTTCGGGACGGTGCTTTAGGATAACGCCATGGCCTCCGGGATCACCAGCAGCACCAGCATCACCGCCACCGGTGCCGCCTCGACCGCCGACACCAAGTCGATCGCGGGCAACTTCACGCAGTTCCTGACGCTGCTGACCACGCAGCTCAAGAACCAGAACCCCCTCGATCCGCTGGACACCAACCAGTTCACCCAGCAGCTCGTGCAGTTCGCCGGCGTCGAGCAGCAGCTCAAGACCAACGCCTCGCTGGACACGATCCTGACCAACTCCAAGGCCGCCTCGGCCTCCTCCGCCTCCGGCCTGATCGGCCGCACGATCACGGCGGACGGCGCCACCACCGATCTCGTGGACGGCAAGGCGACCTGGACGCTGACCCCGGACCGGGCCGCGGCCAAGGCCGTCGTCACCATCAAGGGCAGCGACGGCACCGTGGTGGCCACCAAGACGACGACGCTCAAGACCGGTGCGCAATCCTTCGAGTGGGACGGCACCCTGACCTCGGGGCTCTCGGCCAAGGACGGGAAGTACACGATCACCGTCGACGCCCTCGACACGACGGGGGCGCGGGTCAACGTCGACACCAAGGTGTCGGGCACCGTGGACGGCGTCGACCTCAGCGGCTCTGAACCGGTGCTGACGATCGGCTCGGCCCGCGTCCCGGCGTCGAGCGTGAAAACGCTTTCCGCCCCAGCATCTTGATGCATTGCAGCATCGAGGGGAGCGGAATTGTCCACATCCGTTAACAACGAACGAATCGCATTCGAACGGCCGACTTCAAGAACTTTTAAGCGGAGGCAAGTAGCTTCTCTCTCGACAGGTCAGTCGAGTGTAGAGCGTATCATGACCGAAACACCCCGGCCCCGCGTGAAGTATGTGATCGGGCCCGACGGCAGCCCCCTGACGATCGCCGATCTCCCTCCGGTCACCACCCGCCGCTGGGTCATCCGCCGCAAGGCCGAGGTCGTCGCCGCCGTCCGCGGCGGTCTGCTCAGCCTGGAGGAGGCCTGCCAGCGCTACACGCTGACCACCGAAGAGTTCCTGAGCTGGCAGTACTCCATCGACCAGCACGGGCTGGCCGGCCTGCGCACCACGCGCATCCAGCATTACCGGCACTGATTCTTTTCCGACCCGCCGGCGCGGCGCGTGTTCGCGCGGCGCATCAGGAGCCGCCGCCGACATCGTCGGGGCGGCTCTGTCCGTTTCGGAGCGGCTCCGTGCGGCGCAGAATCTCCGCGTTCTTCGATCCGGCCGTCTCGCCGAACGCATCCGCCACCTGTCCCGCACGGGCGCGGTCGAGACGTCCGGCGCTGAGCCGGGTCCAGGCATCACCGGCCAGTCCCAAGCCGAGGCAGAGCGCCGGCACGACGACGAAGGCGAAGACGGTTGCGCTGATCATCCGAGATTCCTCGGCAGCGGAGAGCCGATCGCGGCAGGGTGATGCCTCTCGCGATCCACGTGAGGAAGCCCCGCCAAGTGCTGTCTGCGGCACCGGAATCGGAGCGGAGGCGCAGCAGCGCGCCGTCCGTCGACCGCCCCGGCCGTCGCCGGATTCGTCCCGCCCGTCGCGACCGATGTCTGGCATGCGCCTGCAAACGCGCAAGTTGCATCTGGCGCGAATCCACGGGGCGTTAACGCCTCGCTAACCACGGACCGGGCAATTCTTGCCGGGCGGTCGCGCATCCCTCGCCTCCGCTGTCTGCAGGCGTGCCGGCCGTGAAACCCATCCTCGATCTGGTGACGAAGCTCGGGCCCGCGCGCATCGCCGCGATGGCGGCCGTGACGCTGACGCTGGTCGGCTTCTTCGCCTTCGTGATCCTGCGGGTCTCGCGGCCCGACATGGGCGTGCTGTTCTCCGACCTGTCGCTGCAGGATTCCGCCGCGGTGATCCGCGAGCTCGACACCCGCGGCATCGCCTACGAGACCAAGGGCGACCTGGGCCAGACGGTGCTCGCCCCCCGCGCCGACCTCGCCAAGCTGCGCATGGACTTCGCCGGCAAGGGCCTGCCCGCCCAAGGGGGCATCGGCTACGAGATCTTCGACAAGGGCGACGCCTTCTCCTCGACGAGCTTCGTCCAGAACGTGAACCACCTGCGGGCGATGGAGGGCGAGCTGGCCCGCTCGATCCGCGCCATCGGCCGGGTCCAGGCGGCGCGCGTCCACCTCGTCATCCCCGAGCGCCGGCTGTTCGAGCGCGACCGCGAGGCGCCCTCGGCCGCCATCGTCGTCAAGCTGATGGGCGACCTCGACGCGAGCCAGGTGCGGGCGATCCGCCATCTCGCCGCCTCCGCCGTCGAGGGCCTGAAGCCCGAGCGCGTCTCGATCGTCGACGAGCGCGGCCGGCTGCTCGCCGACGGCGCCCGCGGCGCCGACGCGGAAGGGGCGGGCGCCTTGGAGGAGCGTCAGGCCGGCATCGAGCGGCGGATGCGCTCGCAGATCGAGGAGATCGTCGCCGGCATCGTCGGCCAGGGCCGCGCCCGGGTGCAGGTCACCGCCGAACTCGACCTCAACCGGGTCGAGAGCCGCTCGGAGAGCTTCGATCCCGAGAGCCGCGTCGTCCGCTCCACCCAGACCCGCTCCGAGAACTCGCTCACCGGCGGCGCGGAGGGGCAGGTCAGCGTCGGCAACGAGCTGCCGGGTGCCAACCAGAACCAGCCCCAGCCGCAGCAGAAGGATTCGGCGCAGAAGAACGAGGAGGTCACGAACTACGAGATCTCCCGCGTCACCAAGGTCGAGACCCTGGAGGGCGGCCGCCTCAAGCGGCTCTCGGTGGCGGTGCTGGTCGACGGCGTCTACGCCCCCGGCGCGGACGGCAAGCCCGCCTACCAGCCCCGCTCCGACGCGGAGATCGCCCGCATCACCGCGCTGGTGCGCACGGCGGTCGGCTACGACAAGGCCCGCGGCGATCAGGTCGAGGTGGTCAACCTGCGCTTCGCCGAGACTCCCGCCGCCCCCGAATTCGCCGAGCCGGGCCTGGTCCAATCCATCCTGAGCCCGACCAAGGAGGACGTGATGCGCCTCGTCGAGCTCACGGTCCTGAGCCTGCTCACCCTGGTCGTGCTGATGGCGGTGGTGCGCCCGCTCCTGCGCCGCGTGCTCGAGGCGGAGGCGCCGGTGGCGGCGCTGGCCGGCCCGGCGGGGGCGCTGGCGCTGGCCGGGGCGGCCGGCGAGGGGCCGGTCGAGATCGCGGTGCGCGAGAACAGCACCAACCGGTTCCTCGAATCGGCGAAGATCAACGGCCAGATCCAGGCCGAGACCGTGGAGCGCGTGGTCGACATGGTGCGGGCGAGCCCGACCGAGACCGTCGAGGTGCTCCGCAACTGGATCCACGATTCCTGATGCGCGCCGAGGCCAGCCATAGCCGGGAGAGAGGAGAGGGTTCGTGTCCGCGGGCGTAAACTTCAACGTTGCCATGGAGAGCCTCGACGCGTCGAAGGCCTTCGCCGAGATGCCGGGCCCGCAGCGCGCCGCCGCCCTGCTGCTGCTGCTCGGCGAGGAGGAGGGCGCGCCGATCTGGCAGCGCCTCGACGAGGACGAGATCAAGCTCGTCAGCCACGCCATGGTGCAGCTCGGCTCGCTGGAGGCCGCCACCGTCGAGCGGCTGATCGTCGATTTCGTCTCGCGGCTGTCCTCGGGCGGCGGCATCACCTCGAACTTCGAGCGCACCGAGTCGCTCCTGCTCAAGATCTTCCCCCCTGAGCAGGTCTCCTCGATCATGGCGGAGATCAAGGGCGCGTCGGGCAAGCGCGTCTGGGCGAGCCTGACCCAGATCGACCCCGAGATCCTCGCGAACTTCCTGCGCAACGAGTACCCGCAGACGGTCGCCGTCGTGCTGTCGAAGGTGCGGGCCGACTACGCCGCCAAGGTGCTCACGATCCTGCCGGAGGAGTTCGCCATCGACGTGCTCAACCGGATGCTGCGCATGGAGACGGTGCAGAAGGAGGCGCTGCGCCACATCGAGGAGACCCTGCGCACCGAGTTCGTCTCGACCATCGCCCAGACCACGCGGCGCGACGCGCACGAGCTCATGGCCGAGGTGTTCAACGCCTTCGACCGGCAGACCGAGACCCGCTTCCTCGCGGCGATCGACCAGGCCAACCGCGGCTCGGCCAAGAAGATCCGCCAGCTGATGTTCACCTTCGAGGACCTGCTGAAGCTCGATCCGGGCTCGGTCCAGACCCTGATGCGCAAGGTCGACAACGACACCCTGTGCCGGGCGCTGAAGGGCGCCGACGAGCGGGTGCGCGCCTTCTTCATGCGCCAGATGTCGACCCGGGCGGCCAAGAACCTCACCGACGAGATGGGCTCGATGGGGCCGATCCGCCTCAAGGAGGTCGATGAGGCGCAGGCCAAGATGACGGAACTCGCCAAGGAGCTGGCCGAGAAGGGCGAGATCATGATCGCCAAGAACGGCGGCGAGGAGGAGTTGGTCTATTGAGCGCGCGCCCCTCCCGCCCCTTCCTGTTCGACACCGATTTCGGCCGCCCGCGCGCGCCCTCCGCCGCCGACGCGGAGGCCGCCGCCCGGTCGGAGGCCGAGCGCGCGGCGCTCGAGGCCTCCGCCTATGCCCGCGGCCTCCAGGACGGCCGGGCCGAGGCCGCCCTCCAGGAACAGGCCCGGCTCGCCGACGCCCTGACCCGGGTCGGGCTCGCCGCCGCCGGCCTGCTCAACCAGTCCGATGCCCGCGACGGCGAGCGCGAGACGCAGGCGCTCGCCTTCGCGGCGGCGCTGGCCCGCCGGATCGCGGGCGAGGCCCTCGACGCGCGCCCGCTCGCGGCGGTGGAGGAGACGGCCCGCTCGGCGCTCCGGCACCTGCGCGGCGTGCCCCACCTCGTCCTGCGGGTGAACGAGGGGCTCGTCGACGAGGCGGAGACCCTGATGCGGCGCCTGTCGCGCGAGCACGGTTTCGAGGGCCGCCTCGTGGTGCTGGGCGAGCCCGACATGGCGCCGGGCGACGCCCGGCTCGAATGGGCCGACGGCGGCGTGGTGCGCGAGCGCGCCCGCATCGAAGCCGCCGTCGAGTCCGCCCTCTCTCCCAATTTCGCCAGCACGGAGACCTGAGCCCGATGTCGAGCGACGATTTCAGCCTGCCCCAGCTCAACGAGGGCGACCTGCCCTACGACGAGGGCAACCCCGGTTCCGTCCGCGACGCGCCGACGAGCCCGAAGAGCGCGGCGGACCTCGAACAGGTCTTCGACGTGCCCGTGGTGGTCTCGGCGGTGCTGGGCTCCTCGCGCATGCCGATCGGCGACCTGCTGCGGCTCGGCCCCGGCGCGGTGCTCGAACTCGACCGCAAGGTCGGCGAGGCCATCGACGTCTTCGTCAACAACCGCCTCGTCGCCCGCGGCGAGGTCGTTCTGGTCGATGAGCGCCTCGGCGTCACCATGACCGAGATCATCAAGAACGATCACTGATCCTTCGTCCCACCCGTGCCCTCATCCTGAGGTGCCGCAGCGAAGCGGAGGCCTCGAAGGATCCTCCAGCAATCGCGCGGGATCTGGAGGATCCTTCGAGGCCCGCTGATGCGGGCACCTCAGGATGAGGGAGAGGGTGGGAGACGCGATCGGACGGCAAACCTTTTCGGAGATATCACGCCATGCGGCTGCTCATCGTCGGACGGCTCTCGGGCGAACTCGTCACCGCCTCGAAGATCGCGATGTACCGGGGGGCCTCGGTCACCCACGCGGAGGGGATCGACCAGGGCCTCGCGGTCCTGCGCGCCAAGGGCGGCGACCTCGTCATGGTCGATGTCGGCCTCGACATCCGCCGGCTGGTCCAGGCGCTCGCCGACGAGCGCATCCGCACGCCGGTGGTGGCCTGCGGCATCGCCTCCGATGCCCGCGCCGCGGTGGCGGCGATCCAGGCCGGCGCCAAGGAGTACATCCCCCTCCCCCCCGATCCGGAGCTGATCGCGGCGGTGCTGGAGGCGGTGGCGGCGGATGCCCGCAGCTTCGTCTGGCGCGACCCCTCGATGGAGCGCGTCGTCCGGCTCGCCGAGCAGGTCGCCCGCTCGGAGGCCTCCGTGCTCATCACCGGCGAGAGCGGCACCGGCAAGGAGGTTCTGGCCCGCCACGTCCACGCCAAGTCGAACCGGGGCAACCGCCCCTTCGTCTCGGTCAATTGCGCGGCGATCCCCGAGGCGCTGCTCGAATCCGAGCTGTTCGGCCACGAGAAGGGCGCCTTCACCGGCGCGGTCGCCCGGCGCATCGGCCGGTTCGAGGAGGCCAACGGCGGCACGCTGCTCCTCGACGAGATCTCCGAGATGGACGTGCGGCTGCAATCCAAGCTCCTGCGCGCCCTGCAGGAGCGGGTGATCGACCGGGTCGGCGGCGCGGCCCCCGTCAAGGTCGATATCCGCGTGCTCGCCACCTCCAACCGCAACCTCGCCGAGGAGGTGAAGAAGGGCACGTTCCGCGAGGACCTGTTCTACCGCCTCAACGTGGTGCATCTGCGCCTGCCGCCCTTGCGCGAGCGGATGGCCGACATCCTCGAACTCGCCGCCCACTTCGCCCGCAAATACGCGGAGCTGAACGGGCTGCCGCTGCGGCCGCTGGCCCGCGACGCGCAGGCGCTGGTCGCCCGCAATCCCTGGCGCGGCAACGTGCGCGAGCTGGAGAACACGATCCACCGCGCGGTGCTGCTGGCGCAGGGCGCAGACATCGGCCCGGACGCGATCCTGAGCCCGGAGGGCGATTCGCTCGCGGCGCCCGCCGCCTCCGGCCCGGTCGAGCGGGCGGCGAGCGCGGCGGAGGCCGCCACCCGCGGCCTCGTCGGGCGCACCGTGGCGGAGGTCGAGCGCGACCTGATCCTCGATACCCTCGACCATTGCCTCGGCAACCGGACGCATGCCGCGCGCATCCTCGGCATCTCGATCCGGACCTTGCGCAACAAGCTCAACGAATATGTCGAGGCCGGCGTGCAGGTGGCCGAGCCCGGCGGCGTGCGGGCGGTCGCGGCCTACGGCTGAGACCGTTTCCGCTCCATCAGAGTGGGCGGCGGCTCACCGCTTCTTGGCGAACTGCGCCTCGTACTCGGCGTTCTGGGCCGCCCGCGCCTGCTCGATCTTGCGCAGGGTGAGGAAGCGGACGATGTCGAACTCGACGTCGCGGATCGTCTCCTCGATCAGGTGACGCTGGAGCAGGATGCGCGGATCGTCCCCGGCGAGGCTCTCGCGCTCCTGGAGCCGCTGCACCGCCTGCCGGACGACCGTGTAGACCTGCTCGCGCTCCTCCCGGCTCATGGAGGGGCTGACGGCGCGGGCGATGAGGTCGGTGAAATCCGCCATGAGAATCGTTTTAGCGACAATCGTTCGATGAGAGCCCCGCGCCGGCCGCCGCTCAGAGCCGGTTGTCGTTGACCGCGGCGGACACGAGCGAGACCGAACTCCACAGGACGGTGAAGCAGAACAGGGCCGCGAACACGGCGTGGAAGGGGGCCGGGTACTCGGAATAGGTCGGCAGCAGGGGCGGCACGAAGGTCGCCAGATAGATCTGCTGCTTGGCCGCCGCGACCCGGGCGCGGTCGAGGATCAGTTGCAGCGAGCCGTGGAGCTTCTCCGCCACCGTCTGCTCGACCATCAGGCTCTCGTATTCGAGCAGCGCCTGGGTGAGGTTGTGCTCGGCATTCGAGACGATGCCGTCGGTGGTGAGGCGGCTCTGCAGATCCTTGATCTGGCCGTCGAGGGCGCCGACGGTGGCCACGAGCACCTGGATGCTGCGGCTCTTCTCGTCGAGCTTGGAATCGCGCAGGACGCGCAGGTCGTTCTCGGCCTTGATCTTGTCCTTGCGCAGGAGCTCCATCGTGGTCACGGCCGCCTCGGCCGTCTTCACCGGATCGATGATGCCCCAGCGGTTGCGGAACTCCTGGATCGCGACCCGCGCCTGCTTGAGCCGCTCGGCGGACTGCTCGACCTCCTTCTTCGCGTTGACGATCATGTCGTCCTGGGCCCGGCGCGAGATGCCGTTGACCAGGGTCTCGGAGCGGGCGATTACCTCCTGCGAGATGGCGACGGCATCCTCGGGGGTGAAGGCGCGCACCTTCAGGTGGATCACGCCGGAGATCGCATCGATCTGGGGCACCACGTGCCGGCGCCAGTAGCGCACCAGCTTCTCGACCGGCTGGCCCTCGCCGTAGCGGGCCCAGAAGTCGATCCCGTCCTGCGAGAACATCTTCGCGAGGCCGAGCTTGGCATCGACGGCCTCCACCATCGGCCGGCTGCCGATGTAGTCGCGCAGGATGAAGCTGTCCTGGCTGTTGTGCTTCTGGATCAGGTCGGTGTGCAGACCGAGATCGGCGCTGGCCATCGGCTCGACATTGCCGCGCACGGCGAACTGCGACTCGACGATGTATTGCGGAGAGGCGATCACGAAGACGTAGAGCCCGACCACCGCGGTCGGCACCAGCGCGAACAGGCAGTAGCCGCGGAACAGCCGCTTGACCATCCGCTCGGGCGGACGCGCCTCCCGCGGCCGCAGGCCGGGCAGCCGGGTCCATTCGAGGGTGCGGCGCGCCCGCTCGACCAGGGCCACGCCGAGATGCCGGCCCTTGCCGGGCGCGACCGGCTCGATCGTCTCGGCGTTGCGCCGCAGATCCGGCACGGAACGCCGGGCGAGATCCATGAGCGACTGGACGCTCGGGCTCGACCGGACCCGGGTCGCCTGCTTGACCTCGTCGTCGGAACTCATCGAATGGGGGTCCTCACGGATCCGCGGCCGGAGCGCACCCGCGCGAGGCGCCTCGCGCCCGGCCCTTCGCGATACGCTCGGGCAAGGCGCACGGACGAGGCTCTTCGGCAAGCTCGGGCGACATCCTGTCTGGTGGTTCAGGTCACGTTCTTTTCGGCCCTTTTTATGGCGCGGCGATCGGTCGGGATTGCGCCCAAGGCGGGGGGACTGCGATACCGCCCCGGACATCGGGGTACGGCCCGAATCGCGCGGGGCCGGACAGGGGGACATGTGGGACGGCGGCAGGATCCGGACGGGACGGCCCAAGCTGGAACGGCCCAAATTGGGACGACCAAGGTCAGAACGGCCAAGGCGAGCTTCTCGGACCTCGTGCTGGTCTGCCGCAAATGCGCCAAGCGCCAGGGCGTGGACCGCAAGCAGATCGGCCGCGCCGTCAAGCGGGCCCTCAGGCAGGGCGGGCGCGGCGAGGCCTTCGCGAAGGAGTCCGGCAAGGGCTCTGGCAAGGGATCCGGCAAGGGATCCGGCAAGGTCCGGCTGCTGGAGACGGGCTGTCTCGGCCCCTGCCCCAAGCGGATGCTGACGCTCGCCACGCCGGATTCCCTCGCCCGCCGCCGCGTCATCCTCGTCGATCCGGCGCTCGACGGCCTCGCCCGCGAGGCGCTGGTCCTCGCGCCCTTGCCCGCGCCCTTGCCCGCGCCCTTGCCGACACCTCTGCCCACACCCCTGCCCGCGCCCGGCGCGGCGCCGACGGACGGAGCGGGGAATGGTTGAGGCGCCCGCCCGCCCTGACGAGAGCTGCGCGGAGCGCCGCGAAGCGCGCCCCGCCGAGGGGCCGCCGCAGCGCTTCCTGCGCGGGCTGCTGCGGCGGCTGCCGCTGATCGGCACCCTGGTCGGGCTGGGGCTGGGCGTCTGGCTCGTCGCCACCAACGACCTCGGGGCGATCGGCGCGGCCTTCGGGCGGATCGGTCCGGCGGGCCTCGCGGCCATCGTCGGGGTGCGGGCCGTCATCGTGCTGCTGTGCGGCCTCGCCTGGGCGCGCGTGCTGGCCGGCATTCCGCCTTCCGGCCGTCCCCGAACGGGGCCGGAGGTTCCGGCCGGGCGTCGCATCGAGCGTTCTGTCGAGCGTTCCGTCGAGACCGGCGCCTTCGTGATCCTGCGCTTCGTGCGGGAGGGCGTGAACGTGCTCCTGCCCGTCGCCTCGGTGGGCGGCGAGGTGGTGGGCGGGCGCCTGCTGACCTTCTGGGGCGTCGCGGGCAGCCTCGCGGCGGCCTCGATCCTGGCCGACATGCTGATCCAGGTCGCGACGCAGGTGGCCTTCACCGGGCTCGGCGCCGCCCTGCTCTGGCGGCTGCCGGGGGAGGCCGCCGCCGCGCTCGCCTGGTGGACGACGCAGGCCGCCGTGGTCGCGGTGGCGGCGGTGGCCGCCTTCTTCGCCCTGCAGACCTTGGGCGCGGCGCGGGGCCTGGAGCGGCGGCTTGCCGGCCTCGGACGCCGCTTCCTGCGCTCGGCGGCCCCGGACGGCGCGGGTCCGGAGGCGGGCGCGGCGAGCATCCTCTCGGTGCAGGAGGCCCTCGACGCGGTCTGGGCGCGGGGCCGGCGCGGGCGCATCGCCCAGTCGGTCGCCCTGCACGCCGTGGCCTGGGGCCTCGGCGCGGTCGAGATCTGGATCGTGCTCGCCTGCATCGGGGTCGAGGTGAGCCTGACCGAGGTTTTCGTGCTCGAATCGCTGTCCCAGGCGATCAAGTCGGCGGCCTTCGCCGTGCCGAGCGGGCTCGGCGTGCAGGAGGGCGGCTTCGTGGTGGTGGGCGCCCTGTTCGGTCTCGACGCCGGCACCGCCATCGCCCTGTCGCTCGCCAAGCGCGTCCCCGACGTGGCGCTGGGCCTGCCCTCGCTGATCGTCTGGCAGATCCTGGAAGCCAAGCGAGCCCAGGTGCTGGCACCGCCGGGGTGATGGGTTTCGAAAGGGCAAGCCCTTGTCATAGGGTCCAGGGCAGAGCCCTGGAAAGGTGGCTCAGCCCACGCCGGACACGAGCCATCCCCGCATCGCCTCGAAGGTCGCGATCCCGGCGGCGAAGGCCGCGGTGGCCTCCGCCTCCGGCAGCCCGTCCAGCCGCTCGCGAAAGCCGCGCCAGAGCGGCCCGGTGTCCCGGCCGCGGCCGGCATAATAGGCCAGCGGGACGTCCTCCCCGTGCAGGCGGGCGACGTGGCGGCCGATCACAGCCCCGCCGAGCGTCGAGCCCTCCAGCACGTAGAGCGCGCCGAGCGCCGCCCCCGGCCCGTTGAGCCGGGGCAAGGCGGGCGCGGGCAGGGGATCGGGCGCCGCCCCTTCGAGGGCGCGCAGGTCCGCGTCGAGGGCCGGGAGCCGTCGGCGGGGATCGAAGAAGGCGGAATCCGCGAGGGCGTCGCCGATCGCCGGCTCGTAGGCGGCGTGGAAGCCGCGGAGCCTTTCCAGCAGCGCCCGGTAGCCGGGAAGCGTCGCCACGCGCGCCTCCCAGTCGAGGTCGCGCTCCAGCGCCTCGTGCGCCGCTCGCGTGGCCTCCCGCAGGCGGGCGTGCAGGCTGTCGCTCAAGGAGGGCTCGGGCGTGGCAAGGTTCAGGCGTGAACCGTGAAGCAGGCGCCGTCGGCGTTCTCGACGTCGAGGCGGGCACCGATCTGGTCGAGCATGGCGCGGATCAGCTTCATGCCGAGCCCGGTGCCGCGCGCCTTGGCGCTCTCCCAGCCCGGCGGCATGCCCTCGCCGTCGTCGCAGATCCTGAGGCGCACGGCGCCCTCCCCGCCCGCGACGGAGACGCTGATCCGCGCGCCCTTGTCGGGCCGGCCGGCATATTTGAACGCGTTGGTGACGAGTTCGGTGGTGATCAGCGAGAGCGCCACCGCGTGCCGGTAGGGCACCATCAGGCCGGGCTCCGCGGTCAGCTCGACGCTGTGCTCGTCGCCGGCCATGCCGGCGAGATCGCTGCACAGGGCCTGGATGGTCTGGCCGAGATCGACCTGCTCCATGCTCTCGCCCTGGTAGAGGCTGTCGTGCACCCGCGCGACGCTCATCACCCGGGCCGAGGTCTCGGAGAAGGCCTGGCGCGCCTCCGGGTCGGCGATCTGGCGGCGCTGCATGTGCAGGAAGGCCGTCACGATCTGCAGCGAGTTCTTGACCCGGTGGTCGATCTCGCGGGTGAGCAGATCCTTCTGCTCCAGCAGGCGCTCCTTGTCGGCGAGCAGGCCGGTCAGCTCGTCGATCTTGCGGCGCTGGCGCAGCACCACACCGTCCACCGCGTCGGCGAGCTGGGCGGCGAGCGCGACCTTCCACGTCGCCCAGGGGGCGGAATGGCCGCGCCGCTCCTCGATCCAGCGCTCGAACGAGCGCCGCGGCAGCACCGCCACCGGGCCGCTGCCGGGCAGGACGGGTTTGCGCGGGTCGCCGCCCCAGGTGACCGTGCTCGGCACCTCCGGCTTGACCCAGAACAGGAGATGCTGGCGCGAGGTGCCGACGAAGGCCGCGAGCAGGCCGCTGGCGATCTCGGTGTAGGCCGCGGCCGGGGCGTGCTGCAGCACCAGCGTGTCGGTGACGAAGGTGGTCTCGCCGGGGGGCAGGCTGTGCCGCAGCCAGTCGGCGAGCGCCCGCACCGCCGCCTCGTCCGGCGTCGTGCCGACGAGGCAGACGGCCTCGTCCGAGACGATGCCCGCGCCCGTCGCGCCGAACAGGTCGAGCAGGGTCGGGTTGCCCTGGGTCAGCGAGCCGACGAAGTCGTCGGAGCGGGTGAGGCCGCGGACCAGCCGGCCCTGCACGTCGAGATGGCGCTGCCGCTCGCTCCACAGCGCCTTGCCCTCGATCTCCTGCACCCGCATGGCGAAGGCGTCGGTGAGCACGGTGGCCGCGGCGCGGGTCTCCGGCGCGACGTAGTGCGGCCGGCGGTGATGGCCGATCATCAGGCCCCAGAGCCGGTTCTCGACCATGATCGAGATCGACATCGAGCCGTCGACGCCGAGGTTGCGCTGGTATTCGAGGTGGATCGGCGAGAGGGTGCGGTTCTGCGCGAAGGTGAGGTCGATCGGCGCGTTGCCGGCGGAGCGGCCGGCGACCAGCGGCACCGGCACGCAGTCGCGGTCGATCACGAAGCGGCTCTTGGCCTTGGTGTAGAGGGCGCGGGCCTGGGCCGGGATGTCGGAGGCGGGAAAGCGCAGGCCGATCAGCGGGCGCTGCCAGTCCGGCACCATGTCCTCGGCGATGGCCTCGCCGTTCCACTCGGCGTCGAAGCGGTAGACGAGGACCGATTCGAATCCGGTCATGGCGCGGATCTCGAGGGCGGCGATCTGCGCCGCCTCGGTCAGGGTCTCGGCGGCGCGCAGCCGCACCATGGCGAGTTCGGCGTCGAGCGGGCTCGCGGCGAGGAAGTCCTCGGGCCGCTCCGGCGCCAGTTCCAGCTCGACGATGACCCGGCCGAGATGGGCGTGCGCCACGAGGTGGAAGCGCTCCTCCCGCGACGGGAGGGTGAGCGTGCGGCGCAGGAGCCGCCCGTCGGTGAGGGTGTGGGCGGACAGCCCGTCGCGGATCGCGGAGACGATTCCCCCCGGCAGCACCGCCTCCAGGGCGAGGCCGTTGGGCGGGAACTGCTCGGGTGCCAGCACGTCGACGGCGTTGGCGCTGAAGGCCAGGATCTCGAGGGTCGCGGCGTCGGCGGCGAGCATCACCGCGTTCGGCTGGATCGAGCCGGGGACGTGGATCGGCTCGCGCTCGCACAGGCTCGGATCGACCGGCTCGGCCCGGCTGCGCTGGGAGATCGCGGCCAGCACGGCCTCGCGCGAGGGGCCGGCGGCGATCTGCTCCAGCGGGCTGATCGTCAGCCACGTGCGCCCGTTCGCGCCGGACCGGAGGCCGATGCGCGCCCGCAGAGGGGCCGGGATGCGCCCGAACACGAACTCGAAGGCCTGGCCCGCCACTTGGCCCGCTACGCCCCGGCGCTGGGCGGCGAGGAAGCGGCCGTAGAAGCCGGGGACGTGGGCGCTCGGCACGAGATCGCGGAAGAAGTTGCGCCCGATCATCGCGTCGGGCGGCAGGCCGCACAGCGTTCCCGCCGCGCGATTGCAGGCGAGCACCGCGCCGGCGGAATCGAGCGCGAGAATCCCCGCGCCGAATTGATCCCGCTGCTCCGGGGTCAACGCGTCGAGATCGACCGGAAGGTCGATCGGACCACCGTGCGGTCCCGCGGTGTACATCTGCGACGGATCGACCATTACGGCAGTCGGTATGCCTGCCGCGCTGCGGTTACGCAATGCCGAGGCGCCCTCCGCCGCATCTTTGGGCTCGCTGAAAAGTCGCACCAAGTGCCTGATAAGCCCGAGCTTTGTCTGAAACCATACACTCGTCCGCGACACTCCGCGACACGGGGCGTGGGCCGATCGGCGCCGCCGCGCTGCCGCGACCGGGAGCCCGCCGCGGCGGCGAGCCGAGCGGCCGGCCTCACCCGCCCGCGAGGTCGGAGAGGGCCGTGTCGAGCCCCTCCTCCAGGGTCGGGTGGTAGAAGGGGCGGTCGCGCAGGCGCCGCACGTCGAGCCCGTCCTGCACCGCGTGGGCGAGGAGATGGCCGAGATGCTCCGCCTCCGGGCCGACGAGTTCGGCGGCGGCGAGACGCCCCTCGGCATCGGCGTAGAGGCGGAGGCCGCCCTGCGCCCGGTCCATCGCCTGGGCCCGGCCCTGGTCGCAGAAATCGGCGCGGCCGATGCGGTAACCCGCCTCGGGATCGAAGCCGCCGCCGACCACCGCGATCTGCGGGTCGCTGAACACCATGGCGAGCGCCACCCAGCGCTCCGGACGCTCGGCGCCCTCCCCGCGGGCGAGCCGCGCGGCGTTGCGCCCGGCGATGCGGCCCTGACGGCTCGCCTCGTGCAGCACCGGGCGGTCGGCGTTGGCGTCGCCCGCGATCAGGATGCGCGTTCCCTCGCAGAGCAGCGAGCGGGAATCGTAGGCGGGGGTGCCGCGGTCGTCGAGGCGGGCGCCGGTCCGATCGAGGCCGATCCCGTGCAGGTTCGGCGGTCGGCCCGCGGCGGCGAGCACCCGGGCGAAGCGCTTCTCGCCTTCGGCGTCACCGCTCCAGCCGAGGCGCGCGCCCTCCCCGTCGGGCTCGCCGCGCGCGACCTTCGCCCCGAGATGCAGGTCGAAGCTCTCCGAGAAGATCGCGCGGGCGGCCCGCTTCAGGTCGGGATCGCTCAACCCGCCGAGGCTGTCGCCGGGATCGAACACGCTGGTCGCCACGCCGAGCCGGGCCATGGCCTGCGCCAGTTCCAGCCCGACCGGGCCGGCGCCGAGCACGGCGAGCGAGTCCGGCAGGTCCTCGATCTCGAACACCGTGTCGGTGGTGAGGAGCCTCGGCCCGAGCCCCCGCAGCGGCTCGGGCACGCTCGGGCTGGAGCCGGTCGCCAGCACCGCCGCCTCGAAGCGCAGGCGGGTGTGGTCGTCGATGCGCAGGGCGTCCGGCCCCTCGAACGCGGCGCGGCCGGTCAGGCGCGTCTCCTCCGGCAGCCGGTCGAGTCCCTCGAAGACGGAAGCCACGAAGCGGTCGCGCAAGGCCCGCATCCGGCCGAGCACCGCGCGGCCGTCGATCCGCACCTCGCCGACATGGATGCCGAGCCGATGCGCCGCGCGGGCCTCGTGCGCCGCCTCGGCCGCGGTGATCAGCAGCTTCGAGGGCATGCAGCCGACCCGGGCGCAGGTGGTGCCGCCGGGGCCCTGCTCGATCAGCACCGACCTGACACCCGCCTCGAGCGCGGCGCGGTGGGCGGCGATGCCGGCGGTGCCGGCGCCGATCACCGCGACGTCGCAGGACAGCTCCCGCATCGCTCAGGCCGCCATGGTCAGCACGGCGCCGCCATCGACCCGCAGGTTCTCGCCGGTGATGAAGCTCGCCTGTTCCGAGCAGAGGAAAGCCACCGCCGCGGCGACCTCGTCCGCCCGGCCGCGGCGCTTGGCGACGATGCCGGGGCGCTTCTCCTCCAGGAAGCTCTCGATCGCCTCGTCGAAGGAGACGCCGAGTTCCTCGGCCCGCTTCTCCATCATCGCGTCGGTCATCGGCGTCGCGACGAAGGCGGGCGCCACCGAGTTCACCAGCACCCCGTCCGGCCCGTAGGCCTTAGAGAGGCCCTTGGTCAGGTTCATCAGCCCGGCCTTGGCGGCGCAGTAGGGCAGCTCCTCGACATAGGGCTGCACCGCGTCCTCGGAGGTGAAGAAGATGATTCGCCCCCATTTCTGCGCGCGCATGCCGGGGATGAAGGCGCGGGCGACGCGGACCGCCGCCATCAGGTCGGCCTGGATCGTCGACATCCAGCCCTCGTCGTCGATCTCCAGGAAGTCGCCGGTGGCGCCGGTGACGCCCGCGGCATTGACGAGGATGGTGGGGGGCGAATCGAAGGCCGTGTCGGCGAACGCGCGCAGCTTGCGCGCGCCGGCATCATTCGAGAGATCCGCCTGGCAGGCCTTGACGGCTCCGAGGGCGGCGAGGCGCCCGGCCGCCTCCTCCAGCTCCTTGTCCTTCACGTCGGACAGGACGACCTTCACGCCCTCGCGCAGCAGATATTCCGCGCTCGCGTAGCCCATGCCGGAATCGCCGCCGGTGATCACCGCGACGCGGCCGCTGATGCCGAGATCCATGAATCGACCTTTTTCGTTGTCGGCGTCCGGTTCGACCGTTCGTATCGGCGCGGGCGACCCTCTGGGAAAGCCGCGGGCCAACGGAGGGCGCCGTCGATCGTTCCGGTCCGGCGCCGGGCTGCGGCGATCCGACCGCCGAGGCGGCGGGATGAAGGACCGGCGTCGTCCGTCGCGAAAAGACGCCTCGGTGCGAAATCGCTTTGCACCCGGCGCCGGCACGCGGCACCCTCTCGACCGCATCGAATCGAGGGGAGACCGACGATGAGCGAGACCGACGCGACGGGGCCGGGGCCGGCCGTTCCTCCGAGGGGCGGCGTGGTCGCCTACCTCACCGTCGACGGCGCCCTGCGCGCGGCGGAATTCTACGAGAAGGCCTTCGGTGCCGAGATCCTGGCCTCGGTGCCCCCGGACGAGAAGGGGCGGACCATGCACGTCCACTTGGTCGTCAACGGCACCTCGGTGATGCTCTCCGACGCCTTTCCCGAATACGGCCACCCGCTCAAGGCGCCGCAATCCTTCAGCCTGCTCCTGCCGGTCGAGGACATCGCGGCGTGGTGGGACCGCGCGGTCGCGGCGGGCGCCGAGGTGGTGACGCCCTACCAGGAGATGTTCTGGGGCGACGTCTACGGGCAGCTGCGCGACCCGTTCGGCGTGATCTGGGCGATGAACCAAGCCAAGCGCGCCGCCTGACCCGAGCCGGGAGACAGACCATGGCCGATGCCGACGATCCCCGCGACCTCGTCCTGACGCGCCTGATTCCCGCCCCGCGCCGGGCGCTGTGGCGCGCCTGGACCGAGCCGGACCTGCTGAAGCGCTGGTTCGCGCCCCGACCCTACACGACGCCGGTCGCCGAACTCGACGTGCGGCCGGGCGGGTCGAGTCTCATCGTGATGCGCAGCCCCGACGGGCAGGATCTGCCCAACCGGGGCGTCTACCTGGAGGTGGTGCCCGACGCGCGCCTCGTCGTCACCGACGCCTACAGCGCGGCCTGGCTGCCCTCCGAGAAACCGTTCCTGACGGTGATTCTCACCTTCGCCGACGAGGCCGGCGGCACCCGCTACACGGCGCGGGCCCGCCACTGGACGATGGAGGACCGCGAGCGGCACGAGGCCATGGGCTTCGAGCAGGGCTGGGGAATCTGCGCCGACCAGCTCACCGAGGTGGTGACGGGGTTGGGCTGAGGGCTGAAAACAACCCTCCCCCGACGGGCCCCGGGCTTGCCCGAGATCCGGCGGGGAGAGGGTTTTTTGCACGCGCGACGCCCGTCAGGCCGCCTCGCCCAGGCACCACGCCAGAATCCCCTTCTGCGCGTGCAGCCGGTTCTCGGCCTCGTCGAACACCACCGATTGCGGGCCGTCGATCACCTCGGCGGTGACCTCCTCGCCGCGATGGGCCGGCAGGCAGTGCATGAAGATCGCGTCCTTGGCCGCGGCCTTCATCAGCGCCGCGTCCACGCGGTAAGGCGAGAGCAGGTTGTGGCGGAAGTGCTCGTCGTCGTCGCCCATCGAGACCCAGCAATCGGTCACGACCGCGTCCGCCCCCTCCACCGCCGCGTAGGCGTCGGTGGTGGCGTTGACGCGCGCGCCCTCGCGCTCGGCCCAGGCGACGAGGGCGGGCGGCATCGCCAGCTCGTTCGGCGCGGCGACGTTGAGGGTGAAATCGAACCGCGCCGCGGCGTGGACCCAGCTCGCCAGCACGTTGTTGGCGTCGCCCGACCACGCGACGGTGCGGCCCTTGATCGGTCCGCGATGCTCCTCGAAGGTCAGCACGTCGGCCATGATCTGGCACGGATGCGAGACCTTGGTCAGCGCGTTGATCACCGGCACGGTGGCGTGCTCGGCCAGTTCCACCATCAGGGTGTGGTCGAGGGTGCGGATCACGATCGCGTCGACGAAGCGCGAGAGCACGCGGGCGGTGTCGGCCACCGTCTCGCCGCGGCCGAGCTGCATCTCCTTGCCCGTCAGCATCAGGGTGTCGCCGCCGAGCTCGCGCATCGCCACGTCGAAGGAGACGCGGGTGCGGGTCGAGGGCCGGTCGAACACCATCGCCAGCATCTTGCCGGTGAGCGGTCGCTCCGCCGCGCGCTGGCCCTTCACCCGCGCGCGCTTCATCGCGGCGGAGGCGTCGAGGACGCCGCGCAGGGTCTCGGCCGAGAAGTCCTTCAGGTCGAGGAAGTGGCGGACATGCGGGCCGCCGCCGTTCAGGGTCGTGGTCATCTCACATACTTCGCTCGCGGTCCCACCTTCAGGCGGCACCGCGCATCTGCGCCTCCAGATCGGTCGCCGCGGCCTCCAGCCGGGCCACGGCCTCGTCCACCTCCGCCTCGCCGACGATCAGCGGCGGCAGGAGGCGGATCACGTTGTCGCCCGCCGGAATCACCAGCAGGTGCCGCCCGCGGGCGGCCGCGGCGAACTCGGTGTTCGGCAGGTTGAGCTTCAGGCCGCGCATCAGCCCCTGCCCCCGCAGCTCGGCGAAGACGTGGGGGTGGCGGTCGATCAGCCCGGCGAGCTTCTGGGTCAGCAGCAGGCCCATGCGCTCGACATGCGCGAGGAAGCCGTCCGCCAGCACCACGTCGAGCACGGCGTTGCCCACCGCCATGGCGAGCGGGTTGCCGCCGAAGGTGGTGCCGTGGGTGCCCGCCGTCATGCCGCGGGCGGCCTCCGCCGTGGCGAGGCAGACGCCGAGGGGGAAGCCGCCGCCGATGCCCTTGGCCGCGCTCATGATGTCGGGCGTGACGCCCGACCATTCATGCGCGAAGAACCTGCCCGTGCGCCCGACGCCGGTCTGCACCTCGTCCATGATGAGGAGCAGGCCGTGCGCGTCGCAGAGCCCGCGCAGGCGCCGCAGCGTCTCGCCGGGAATCACCCGCAGGCCGCCCTCCCCCTGGATCGGCTCGATCATCAGGGCGGCGGTCTCCGGGCCGATCGCGGCCTCGAGCGCGTCGAAGTCGCCGACCGGCACCTGATCGAAGCCCTCCACCTTCGGGCCGAAGCCCTCGATGTATTTCTGCTGGCCGCCCGCGGCGATGGTCGCGAGCGTGCGGCCGTGGAAGGCGCCCTCGAAGGTGATGATGCGGTAGCGCTCCGGATGGCCGCCGGCCGCATGGTACTTGCGGGCGATCTTGATGGCGGCCTCGTTGGCCTCGGCGCCGGAATTGGCGAAGAAGGCGACGTCGGCGAAGGTCGCGTCCACGAGCCGCCGGCCCAGCCGCTCCCCCTCCGGGATCTGGAACAGGTTCGAGGTGTGCCAGAGCTTTTGCGCCTGCGCCGTCAGCGCCTCCACGAGGTGCGGATGGGCGTGGCCCAGCGCGTTGACGGCGATGCCGGCACCGAAATCGAGGTAGCGGTCGCCATCCTCGGCGACCAGCCACGCGCCCTCGCCTCGCTCGAAGGCGATCGGCGCGCGGGCATAGGTCGGCAGCAGGGCGGAGGTCACGCGGGTCCGTCTCCTCGGGCTCGATCCAGGGGAAGTCGCCAAAAGAAAGTGCCGCCTCGGGGGACGGGCGGCACGCGCGCGATTACTATGAAACAGGACGCTCCTGTCAATCGCGGCGGCGGCATTGCCGGGCCCGATTCGATCGGAGGTGGTGCCGAACGGCCCCGCGCACGCGGGTTCAGGCCCGCTGCAGCCGCGCCGCCTCGGTCGGCGAGCGCCCGATCACCTTGCGGAAGGTGCGCCCCATCCGCCGCGCATCGGGAAAGCCCGCGCGCTTGGCCGCCTCGCCCAGCGACACCGTTCCGGAGCGGATCAGCGATTGGGCCAGGGTCACGCGCTCGCGCAGGACATATTGATAGGGCGTCACGCCGAAGCTTCCCTTGAAGGCCCGCACGAAGTAGCCCTCGCTGAGGCCCGCCGCCTGCGCCATCTCCCGCAGGGACAGGGGCGCATCGATCCGCTCGGCGACGAGGTCGCGCACCCGCCGCGCCTGCCGGGCGGTGAGCGCCGCGCTCCGGCGCGGGCCGGGGGGCGTCAGCGCACCGGAGGCGCGCAGCACCGCCAGCGCCACGCTGTCCACCAGGAGCGCGTCCGCGGCGGTGTCGTGCCCGCCCGCCTCCTGCCCGAGGGCGGCCAGCAGGTGGAACACGGTCATCCGCTCGGACAGGTCGCAGGTGAGGGTCGCGAACTCGGCCCGGGCGAGCGGGGCCTCGGTCATCCGCTCCACCGCCGCCGGCATGAAGGCCAGATAGCGCCCGCGGCAGGGCCCGCTCCAACGCGTGCTGCCGGCAAAGCCGGGTCCGCGCAACACGAAGGCGTCGCCGCTCCGCTCGTCCGGCGGCTCGTCCGGTACGGCCGCGTCGCGGAAGGTCAGCCGGGTCCGCCGCTCGCCGTGACGGCCTTCGGGCGCATCGTCGTGCCGAGTGCCCTGCCGAGTGCCCTGCCCGTTGCCTTGCAACAGGCCCTGCCAAGTGCCGACGAGGAGGCCGTCCACGCGGTGGGTGCTGTGCCCCGCGGACGCGTAGGCGAAATCGAGGAAGGCGATGCCGTCGAGGCCGCTGGCGGGGATCTGGCCGAAGATCTGGTCGGGCGGAGCGGAGAGCTCGCCCTGCACGGAGGCGTTGACGAACGGAACGCTCATCGGCCGCTTCGCTCTCCCCGTCTCTGCCGCGTCGAGGCGGCGCGTTTCCCGTCCCGCCGTGTCGCGCGCGGACGCCGGTTTCGGCGGCCGGACGGCGCACGGTCATGCTTGCGGTCGGCCTGGCCAAACGATGCGCCGGCCGATCCCGTTCCTTTGCCGGCCAAGCTGCAGAGCGAGCTGCAGATCGAGCGGCGCATCACGTCGCGCGCGACGGCGCGCACGGGCCGCGCACGACCGATGAACCCTACGGAAGCGGTGGGGTCGACCGCTTCCGTAGGGCAGACAGCCCTGAGGTTCGCCCCGATCCGGGGCCGGCCTCAGAGGCGACTTGAGGGGCTACTTGCCGAGCACGCCGCCCAGGAGACCGCCCACCGCGCCGAGCACGGTGTCGAGGGTGCCGCCGACGAGGCCGCCGACCTGATCGATCGTGCCGGAGACGGCACCGAGTTCCTGGCTGAGATCGAGTTCCACGCCGACGCCGAGAGACAGACCGCCGCCGACCTGATCCAGCTCCGCAGCGTTCAGCTCACGGATGGTGTCAATGTTCTGCTGCATGTGTTCTCCTTAGTCCGTACGATATTGGAAGATCGTTCTGTATTTATGTCTTCCCGTGGAATAAGAGCGGCGTTGCTGCGCTGCTCTGCTGGATAAGGTACGGATATTATTCCGGCAGGCAACCCGGTTTGCGCTCGCGGATCGGAACGGATCGGAACGGAAACGCACTGATGGACAAATCTTGCCCTTCGAAATCACCACCGCTGGTCGTGAAAGCGCGGCGGCGGTCGCCGGCTGGCGGGATCGTTCCCGCGTTCTACGCCTTTCGGCTTTCGTCCGGGGCAGGCCGGGTGGGACATCCGCCGGCCCCGGGTCCGGGGAGCAAAAATTGACCTGTCCGGGGCAGGAACGCCGGCCCGGCCGCGCCGCCCGGTAAAAAGTTGAAATGATTGCGGATTACGACACCCATGCGTCAGAATAACGCAGCCTGCCGCGCTGTCGCAGGCCGGAATGCGGGCTTCGGGGAGGCGCGGCCGTGAACGCGCCGCTCTTCCGCCACGAGGTCGTCGAGGCGCGCCGGAGCGCCTGGCTCGGCGAGGCCCAGGTGGTGCAGCCGCTCTCCGTCCGCGTCGTGGTCGGGCTCTGCCTCGCCTTCGTCGTCCTGGTCGGCCTCTACGCCTGGCTCGGCAGCTACACCCGCCGCGTCCACGCCGACGGTCTGCTCGCGCCCGATATCGGGCTGATCACCGTGGCGAGCCCGCTCGCGGGGCGGGTCAGCGCGTCGGGCGTCAAGGAAGGCGACCGGGTCGAGCGCGGCCAGCTCCTCTTCACCATCGACCTCGACGCGGTCTCCGCCAGCGGCCCGACCCAGGAGCGGGTGATCGCCCAGCTCGGCCGCCAGCGGGAGAGCGTCGAGCGCCAGCGCGCCGCCCGCGCCGCCATGGCCGAGGCGGAGAAGGAGGGCCTGAGGGAGCAGATCGCCAACCTGGAGGCGCAGCGCGCCAAGATCGACGAGCAGCTCGCGCTCCAGGAGAAGCTCGTGCCGCCGCTCAAGGCCCGGGCCGACGAACTCGCCGACCTCGTGACCCGGGGCTTCGCCCGCGCGGCCGACTTCCAGAGCCAGAACTACCTCTACCTCCAGGCGACCTCGCAGCTGGCGCAGTTCCGCCAGGGCGGGCTGCAGGTCGAGGGCAAGCTCGGCGACCTGAAGGCCAAGCTCTCGACCTTCGACGAGACGCTCGCCCGCGACCTCGCCGAACTCGACCGCAGCGCCGCGCAGCTCGAACAGCAGCGGGCCGAGAGCGAGGCGCGCCGCGCCATCGAGGTGCGCGCGCCCGAGCGCGGCATCCTCACCTCGATCCGGGCGCAGGCCGGGCAGACCGTGGCGGCGGGGGCGAGCCTGCTGACGCTGCTGCCGAGCGACGGCCGGATGCAGGCGAACCTGTTCGTGGATTCCTCGGCGATCGGCTTCATCGAGCCGGGCGCCGGCGTGATGCTGCGCTACGCCGCCTTCCCGTTCCAGCGCTTCGGCCTGCACCGGGGCACGGTGACCGAGGTGACCCGCGCGCCGCTCGAAGGCGACGGCGCCGCCCAGCCGGAGGCGGCGCGCGACGCCGCGAAAGGTGCGGGGAAAGGCGGCGTCTACCGCATCATCGTCCGGCCGGACGCCGACAGCGTGACCGCCTACGGCGAGCAGCGGCGGCTCGAGGCCGGGATGCGGGTCGAGGCCGACATCGCGCTGGAGAAGCGCCCGCTCTACCGCTGGCTCCTCGACCCCCTCTACCGCGTCAAGCGCAGCGTCGATCTCGTCACGGAAGGAGGGGAGCGGTGAGTCTGCTGTCGGATCTTCAGTTCGGTTTCCGGCGGCGCCTGCCGGTCGTGCTCCAGGCGGAGGCCGCCGAGTGCGGCATGGCCTGCCTCGCCATGGTGCTGGGCTACCATGGCCGCCGGGTCGATCTCGGAAGCTTGCGCGCCCGCCACGCCCTGTCGCTCAAGGGCATGACCCTGCGAAACCTCATGGACCTGTCGGGCACGATGGGGCTCTCGACGCGGGCGCTCCGGGTGGAGCTGCCCGATCTCGGCCGCCTGCGCCTGCCCTGCATCCTGCACTGGGGGCTCAACCACTTCGTCGTGCTGGCTGCCGTCCGCCGCCGGGAGATCGTGATCCACGATCCCGCCCGCGGCCGCCGCCGTCTGAGCCTCGCGGAAGCCTCGCGGGACTTCACCGGCGTCGCCCTGGAGGTGAGCCCGAACCAGAGCTTCGTGCGGGAGAAGGCGGCGCCGGGCCTCACGCTGTCCGACCTGTTCCGGGGCATGGCCGGCATCCGCTCGGCCATGACGCAGATCCTCGTCCTGTCGCTCGGGATCGAACTCGTCGCGATCCTGATGCCGATCGCCTCGCAGATCGTCATCGACGAGGTGATCGTGAACGGCGACCTCGACCTGCTCCTCGTCGTGGCGCTCGGCCTCGCCCTGCTGCTCATGCTGCAACTCGGCCTCGGCGTCGCCCGCAGCTGGGCGATCATGCTGACGGGGACGAAGCTGAACTACCAGTGGTCGGGCTCGCTGTTCGACCACCTCTCGCGGCTGCCGCTCGACTATTTCCAGAAGCGGCATGTCGGCGACGTGATCTCCCGCTTCGGCACGCTGGCCACGATCCAGAAGGGCATCACCACCGACCTCGTCCAGGCGCTCCTCGACGGGCTGATGTCGGTCGGCATGCTGATCATGCTGTTCCTCTACGGCGGCTGGCTCGCCTTCGTGGCGCTCGCCGCCACCGCGCTCAACGCCGGCCTGCGGATCGCCGCCTACAAGGCGTATCGCGAGGGCACCGAGGAGGCGATCGTCGCGGAGGCGCGCCAGCAGAGCCACTTCATCGAGACCGTGCGCGGCATGGCGAGCGTCAAGCTCCTGAACCTGCGCGAGCGCCGCCGCGGCACCTGGATGAACCAGTTCGTGCAGGCGCTGAACGCGCGGCTGCGGCTGCAGCGGCTCGACCTCGTGTTCGGGCGCGGCAACGAGTTCCTGTTCGGCGCCGACCGGCTGATCCTGCTGGTGCTCGGCGCGCGGGCCGTGATCGACCAGTCGATGACGCTCGGCATGCTGGTCGCCTTCCTCGCCTACCGCGACCAGTTCTCGACCCGCATCGGCACCCTGATCCAGTCGGGCTTCCAGCTCCGGATGCTCAACGTGCAGACCGACCGGCTCTCGGACATCGTCATGACCGAGCCGGAGGAGGCCGCCGCACCGATGCCCGCCGCGGCGGCGCCGGTCGCAGGGCCTGCCCTCCTCCCCGCCGGGGAGCGTCCGCCGGCCCGCGGCGCGGGCTTGCGCGCCGTCGGCCTGTCCCTGCGCTACGGAGACGACGAGCCCTGGGTGTTCCGCAACCTACGCCTCGAGGTGCCGCCGGGCCTGAGCCTCGCCATCACCGGCCCCTCGGGCTGCGGCAAGAGTTCGGTGATGAAGATCCTGATGGGCCTGCTGCCGCCCTCCGAGGGCGCGGTGCTGGTCGACGGGCGCGACATCCGCTCCGGGGGCTTGGCCGCCTACCGCGCCCGCATCGCCGGGGTGATGCAGGATGACGGGCTGTTCGCCGGCTCGATCGCCGAGAACATCGCCTGTTTCGACGAGCGGCCCGATCCCGGCTGGATCCGCGAATGTGCGGCGCGTGCCGCGATCCTCGACGACATCGCCCGCACGCCGATGGGGTTCGAGACGCTCGTCGGCGACATGGGCTCGACCCTGTCGGGCGGCCAGCGCCAGCGGGTGATCCTGGCCCGCGCCCTCTACCGGCGCCCGGAGATCCTGTTTCTCGACGAGGCAACGAGCGCGCTCGACGAGCCGACCGAGGCGGTGATCGCCGCCGCGCTCCGCGACCTGAAGATGACGCGGGTCATCGTCGCCCACCGCCCGGCCACCGTGGCCCATGCCGACCTGCGCTACGATTTTTCGGCGGAGGCGCCGCGGGTGAAGGCGCCGGTGACGGAAACCGCTGGTTGAGGGGCCTCGCCATCCCCCTCCCCCTTGCGAGTCGGCGCTCGCCCGTGCTCAGACCGCCGCAGCGACAAAAGCCTCGGGAGACGGCGATGAACTCGGTCAAGGAACGTCTGGAAGCGCTCGGCCTGAAGCTGCCGAAGGCGGCGGCCCCGGTCGCGAACTACGTCCCTTCCGTCCGCACCGGCAACCTCGTCGTCATCTCCGGCCAGATCTGCTTCGGGCCGGACGGCACCCTCGACCCGGCCCACAAGGGCAAGCTCGGCGCCGAGGTCTCGCCGGAGCAGGGCGTGGCGGCGGCCCGGCTCTGCGCGCTCAACGTGCTGGCCCAGCTCCAGGCGGCGGTGGGCGATCTCGACCACGGCGTCGTGCAATGCGTGCGGCTCGGCGGCTTCATCAACGCCGTGCCGACCTTCGCCGGCCTCGCCCAGATCATGAACGGCGCCTCGGACCTGATGGTCGAGATCCTCGGCGACCGCGGCCGCCACGCCCGCGCGACGGTGGGCGTCGCCGAGCTGCCCCTCGACGCCGCGGTCGAGGTCGAAGCGATGTTCGAGGTCGCGTGAGCGGGATGTTGGATCGGGCGCCGGACTGGCTCACCGCCCGCCCGATCGCCCATCGCGGCCTGCACGACCGCGCCGCCGGCATCCCCGAGAACACGCTGGCCGCGGCCGAGGCGGCGGTGGCGGGCGGCTACGCCATCGAGTGCGACGTGCAGCGCAGCGCCGACGGCGAGGCGATGGTGTTCCACGACGAGGCTTTGGGACGCCTCACGGGCGTCGCCGAACCGGTGGACGCCCGCACGGCGGCCGAACTCGGCACGCTCGCCATCGCCGGCACGGGGGAGCGCATCCCGACCCTGACGGAGTTCCTGGCGAAGATCGCCGGCCGCGTCCCCGTCGTCGTCGAGATCAAGTCCCGCTTCGACGGCGACCGGCGCCTGACCCGCCGCACCGTCGAGGTGGTCGCCGGGCTCGACGCGCCGATCGCGCTCAAATCCTTCGATCCGGGAATCGTCGCGACGCTGGCCGAGATCGCCCCGGACCGGCCCCGCGGCATCGTCGCGGAGGCCAGCCAGGACGATCCGCACTACGCCCTGCTGACGCCGTCGGCGCGGGCCGAATTGTCGGGCCTGCTCCACCTGCATGTGAGCCGCCCGCACTTCCTGTCCTGGCGCGTCGGCGACCTGCCGGGCCCGGTCCCCTATCTCTGCCGCCGCCTCGGGCAGATGCCGGTGATGACCTGGACCGTGCGCACCGAGGCGCAGCGGGCGCTGGCGCGGGAGCACGCGGACCAGATGGTCTTCGAGGGTTTTCGCCCGTAATCGAGGGTACCCGAAGGGCAAGCCCTTTGGCGGGTGCAGGGCGGAGCCCTGTCCGCTTTCAGGCCGCGCGAACCGTATCGAGGAAGCGGGAGACCTCCGCCGAGAGGTGCTCGGACTGGCGCGACAATTCGGTCGCCGAGGCCAGCACCTGGGCCGCCGCCGCGCCGGTCTCCTCGGCCGTGCCCGCCACCTCGGCGATGGTGCGGGTGACCGATTCGGTCCCGCCCGCGGCCTGGGCGACGTTGCGCACGATCTCCTGCGTCGCCGCCCCCTGCTCCTCGACCGCCGCGGCGATGCCGGTGGCGACGCCGCTGATCTCGCGGATGCGGCCGGAGATGCCGTCGATGGCCTGGACCACCTGCCCGGTCGCGCCCTGGATGCGCCCGATCTGACCGGTGATGTCCTCGGTCGCCCGGGCGGTCTGGTTGGCGAGTTCCTTGACCTCGGCGGCGACCACTGCGAAGCCGCGGCCGGCCTCGCCGGCGCGGGCGGCCTCGATCGTGGCGTTGAGCGCCAGCAGGTTGGTCTGGCCGGCGATCGTGGCGATCATCGCCACCACGTCGCCGATCCGCGCGGCGGAATCCGAGAGGTCGCGCACGAGGGTCGCGGTCTGCCCGGCCTCGTCCACGGCGGCCTGCGCCAGCGTCGCCGAGCCGTCGACCTGCCGGCCGATCTCCTGCACCGAGGCGCCGAGTTCCTCGGCCGCTGCGGCGACGGTGGCGACGTTCGACGCGGCCTCTCCGGCGGAGGCGGCCACGGTGCTGGATTGCCCGGCGGTCCGGGTGGCGTTGGCGGTCATGGCCCCGGCGGTCGCCTGGAGCTCGGTCGCGGCGGCGGTCACGCCCCCGACGATGCCCCCGACGGCCCGCTGGAAGTCGTCGGCCAGGGCCCGCGCGGCGGCCCGGCGCTGCGCCTCGGCGCCGGCCCGCGCCGCCCGCGTCTCCTCTTCGAGGGCGCGGGTGCGGATCAGGTTGTCCTTGAACACCTGCACCGCCGCGGCCATGGCGCCGATCTCGTCGCCGCGGCCCCGGCCCGGCACGGCGACCGCCGCGTCGCCGCCCGCGAGCGAGCCCATCGCCTCGGTCATCCGCGTGATCGGCCGCGAGATCCCGAACCAGCCGAACAGGGCGGCGGCGAGCGCCGAGAGCAGCGTCACGGCCATGGCGATCCAGGCGGTCATGGCGGCGGAGGCCGCGCTGCCGACGGCGCCCTCGACGCTGGTCTTGGCACCCTGCTTGTTGAGGGCGAGGTTCTCCTGCAGGCTCTTGGTCGCGGCCTGGGCGAGGCCGAGCGCCTCGGGTCCGGTGAGGAGCGTCAGGGCCTCGGCCCGGCGTCCCTCCCGCATCAGGGCGACGATGGTCTCGACCCGCTGCGTGTAGGTCGCCCAGGTCTCGGAGAAGCGCTGGTACAGCGCCCGCTCCTCGGGCGAGGCGATCAGCGGCTCGTAGGCGCGCCGCAGGGCTTCGAGGGCGGCCTGGCTCGTCCGCACGCTCTTCTCGTTCTCGGCCACCAGCGCGTCGGTCGGCGAGGCGGCGACGAAGCGGTAGGTCTTGACCCGCTCGTCGCGCGTCGCGGTGCTGATGTCGCCGAGCAGTCCGACCGAAGGCAGCCAATTGTCAGCGATGTCGCGGACTTCGCGATCGATGCTCGAAAGTCTGACGATGCTGATCCCGCCCTGAGCCGCAGCAACCACAGCGAGAATGCTGAACGAGCCCGCCAGGGCTGCTTTAAGGGATAGACGCATGCTGGATCCGAGAGAGGAGTGGGGACGCTCAGGCCCGTCACTCTGAACCGGAATACTTAAGGTTCTCTCGATTTCTGCAAGAAAGTGCACAACTCGCCGTGATCGGGCCTCTCCGCCGCGGGACGGCGGAGAGGCCCGAGGACGGCGGCGGCCCGCCCGCGGCCGTTACCGGCTACCCTCCGGCCGCTCCGAGGAGTTCTTCTTCTCCGTGGTCGCCTCGGGCTGCCCCAGGAACTCGGCGAGGTACCCCTTCCACAGGCTCGCGAAGCGCAGGGACTGGTGGCCATGCGTCTCGGGCGAGGTCGGGACCAGCACGAAGCGCCCGTCCTTCACCCGGGCGAAGGCGGCGTTCATCACGTCGAGCTGGGGCGGGTTCAGCTCGTCGTCGGCGAAGTTCACCGCGAGCACCTTCGCGGTGATCTTCTCGAGGTCCGGCGACGGGTCGTAGTCGTAGGAGGAGTCGAACCAGTACAGCCAGTCGTTGGCGTCGGCCTTGTTCCCGTAGCCGGCGATCATCTTGTCGTAGGCCGTGTCGGCGGCGGCGCGGGTCGGCGCCTGCTTCTGCAGGCCGAGCACGCTCTCGGTCATGATGTTGAAGATCGGCAGGATGCGCTCGAAGTTGCGCGGCTGCTCGGTGTACTCGCCGCCCTTCCAGCCGGGATCGGTGCGGATGCCCTCGATCAGGAGGCGCCGCCACAGGGCGTTGCGCCCGCTCACCGGGATCGGCTGGCTCGCCACCGCCATCAGCAGGTCCATCGCGCCGGGATAGCGCTCGCCCCACATCCAGGCTTGCATGCCGCCCATGGAGGTGCCGAGCACGAGGCGCAGGTGCTTGACCCCGAGCGCCTCGGTGACGACCCGGTACTGTCCTTCCACCACGTCGCCGTAGCCGTAGCGGGGGAAGCGCGCCTTGAGGCCGTCGGAGGGTTTCGCGGAGCCGCCGCGCCCGAGCCCGTCGGGCAGGATCACGTACCAGCGCTTCGCATCGAGCGGCGCTCCCTCGCCGAACAGCTCCGGCCCCAGCGTCGGGATCAGGAAGCTCTTTCCGGTGCCGGTCGTGCCGTGCAGGACGAGCACGGCGTTGTCGATCTCGCCGTCCGCGCCGCGATGGGGCGTGCCCAGCGTGGTGTAGTGCAGCTTGACCTTGTCCAGGCTCTCGCCGCTGGCGAATTTGAAGGTCTCGGCGACGTAATCGCCCTCCTGCTGGTTCGGATAGGACGCGGCCGGCGCGGCGATCCCCGGAGACGGCGCGAGGCCGGCGGCGAGCGGGGTCAGCGCCATCGCCGTGACCAGCAGAGCTGCGCGAAGCGAGCGTATCCGAGCACCCATCAAGCGTCCTCCTCGACCCATCCGAACGAGCGTTCCACCGCCCGGCCCCAGCCGGCGAACAGTGCCCGACGCTCCTCTTCCTCGATACGGGGATGCCAGCGTTTGTCCACGGCCCAGTTGTCGCGAAGATCTTCGAGGGTTTTCCAGAATCCTGTGGCGAGACCGGCGGCGTAGGCCGCGCCCAGGGCCGTCGTCTCGGATACCTTCGGGCGCAGGGTCGGGCGGCCGAGGATGTCGGCCTGGAACTGCATCAGGAGGTCGTTGACGGTCATGCCGCCGTCGCAGCGCAGTTCGGCGATCGGACAGCCGGAATCGCGCTCCATCGCCTCCAGCACCTCGCGGGTCTGGTAGGCGGTGGCCTCCAGGCAGGCGCGGGCGATGTGGCCCTTGTTGGCGTAGCGGGTCAGGCCGATGATGAGGCCGCGGGCGTCGTCCCGCCAGTGCGGGGCGTAGAGGCCGGAAAACGCCGGCACCACGTAGACGCCGCCATTGTCCTCGACGCTGCGGGCGAGCCCCTCGATCTCGCCCGAGGCGCCGATCAGGCCGAGATTGTCGCGCAGCCACTGCACCAGGGCGCCGGTGATGGCGATGGAGCCCTCCAGCGCGTAGGCCGGCGGGTGCCCGTCGAGCCGGTAGGCCACGGTGGTGACGAGCCCGGCGGAGGAGGCGACGGGCTCGGGGCCGGTGTTCATCAGCGCGAAGCAGCCGGTGCCGTAGGTGTTCTTGGCCTCGCCCGCGGAAAAGCAGGTCTGCCCGAACAGGGCCGCCTGCTGGTCGCCCAGAATCCCGCCGAGCGGCACGCCGGGAAACGGGTCGCGGATCTCCCCGCACACGCCGCCCGAGGCGACGATGGTCGGCAGCACCGCCCGCGGAATGCGGAACACGCCGAGCATGGTGTCGTCCCAGTCGAGGGTCGCGAGCGACATCAGCTGCGTGCGGCTGGCATTGGTCACGTCGGTGACGTGCAGGCCGCCCTGCGGGCCGCCGGTGAGGTTCCAGACCAGCCAGGAATCGATCGTGCCGAACAGCGCGCTGCCGTCCTCGGCCTTGGCCCGCGCGCCCTCGACATGGTCGAGCAGCCACGCGAGCTTCGAGGCGGAAAAATAACTCGCCAATGGCAGGCCGGTGGCGGCGCGGAAGCGGTCGCGGCCGCCGTCGCGGGCGAGCGCGGCCACGTGCCGGTCGGTGCGGGTGTCCTGCCAGACCAGGGCGTGGTGCAGCGGCTCGCCGGTGCGGCGGTCCCACAGCAGGGCGGTCTCGCGCTGGTTGGTGATGCCGATGGCGGCCAGCGCCTGCGGCTCCAGCCCGGCCCGGGCCAGCCCCTCGCGCATCACCGCGTGGGTGTTGCGCCAGATCTCCCGCGGGTCGTGCTCGACCCAGCCGGGACGGGGAAAGATCTGCTCGTGCTCGCGCTGGGCCTGCGCCAGGATCGTGCCCCGGCGGTCGAACACGATGAAGCGCGTGCTCGTGGTGCCCTGGTCGATCGCCCCGACCGCGTCCGGCATGGCGTCCCTCCCGGCGTTCCTCGCATCCGGGATTTTTTCGATCCCGGCTCGGCCCCGATCCTACACGAGGCGGCGTGCGCCGGAACCGGTCAGCCCGCTTGTCAGCCCCCTTGCGCCCGTTCCAACTGGGCCGGGGTGTCCTTCGCCCCCATCTGCCGGGCCATGTCGGCGGCGCTCAACCCCGTGGCGTCGCGCCTCGCCGGGTCGGCGCCGTGGGCGAGCAGCAGCGCGACGATCTCGGTGCGGTCGAACATCGCCGCCACCATCAGCGCCGTGCGGGTGCCGTCGCCGGCCCCGTCGACCTGGGCCCCGTGCTCCAGCAGCAGCCGGACGATGTCGGCATCGCCCTTGAAGGCGGCGCCGGCGAGCGGGGTCTGGCCGCGGTCGTTGGCGAGTTCGGGATCGCCCCCGGCCTCCAGGATCACGCGGGCCGCCGCCGCCTGGCCGTTATAGGCGGCGAGCATGAGGAGGCTGTCGCCCTTGTCGTTGCGCAGGTTCGCCGGCAGGCCCTGGCCGAACAGCTCCGCCAGTTCCTCCGCATGGCCCATCCGGGCGTACTGGAAGACGCGGGCGGCGAAGGCGAGGGTCTCGTCGTCGAGGGCGGGGCGGTCGGCGTTCGAATCGGCCTGCATCGGGATCTTTTGAGGCTTCGTGGCGGGATCGGCCCGGTGCATGTGGCGTTTCCCGCGGTTGCGTCCAGCCTGAGCCGGGGACCTGACGCTTGGAAAGGCGAGGCCGAACTCTCGCGTCAGGCCGCCGCGGTCAGGATCGGCGGGTTCAGCCCCCCGAACCGCCGGTCGCGGGCGGTGAAATCGGCGATTGCCGCGGCGAGGTCGGAGGCCGTGAAATCGGGCCACATCCGCTCGGTGAAGTGCAGTTCGGCATAGGCCGCCTCCCAGAGCAGGAAGTCGGAGAGCCGCTTCTCGCCGCCGGTGCGGATCAGGAGATCGACGTCGCCGGGCTCGCACAAGGCCGCGCTCATGCCCTCGCGGCTCAAGCCCTCGGCCCCGAGCCGGGCGGCGGCGGCGAGGATCGCGTCGCGCGAGGAGTAATCGACGGCGATGCGCAGGTTCAGCCGGTCGCCCGAAGCGGTCGCGGCCTCGGCCCGCGCGATCGCCTCCGGAATCCCCGCGGGCAGGCGGTCGCGGCGGCCGATCACCGTGAGGCGCGTGCCGCTGCGGGCGAGCCGCTCGGTCTCGCCGCGCAGATAGGCCCGCAGCAGCCGCATCAGCCCGCCGACCTCCTCGGCCGGGCGGCGCCAGTTGTCGCTGGAGAAGGCGTAGAGCGTCAGCGTGCCGATGCCGAGGGCGGGGGCCGCCTCCGCCACCCGCTGGATCGTCTTGACGCCCGCCCGGTGGCCCGCGCTCCGGGGCAGGCCGCGGGCGCTCGCCCAGCGGCCGTTGCCGTCCATGATGATCGCCGCGTGGAGCGCTGATCTGCGATCGAGAGGGCTTTGCATCGTAAAGTCTCCGGGCGAGATGCGGGACACGCGGGGGATGCAGCGTTCGACGGGATGGCGGTGAGGAGACCGTCTCAGACCGGTTCGGCGAGTCCGGAGCGGTCGTGGCCGGCGGCGTTCTGCGGCCGGCCGGCGGCCTGGGCGGCGTCGCGCACCACCTGCTCCAGCACCCCGAGATAATCGAGGAAGCGGGCGCGCCCGGAGGGCGTCAGGCGGCAGAGGGTCTGCGGCCGGTTCTGCTCGTAGCCCTTCTCCAGGCTGACGAGGTCGGCCTCCTGCAGCACGGCGAGGTGGCGGCTGAGATTGCCGTCGGTGAGCCCGCACAGGCGCTTGAGGTCGGGGAAGGCGAGGCCGCGGGGATGCGAGACCAGGGAGGTCAGCACCGAGAGCCGCGCCCGCTCGTGGATGATGCGGTCGAGCCCCTCGTAGGAGAAGCGGGCGTCGGTGCGATCAGAGGTCGGCATCGGCGTCTCCGTCGGCGGATCCGTCAGCGTGTCCGTCGGCTTGGCCGGAATGGCGGTGGATGATGACGGCGAGCAGGCCCTGGCCCACGGCGAAGGGCAGGCCCATCAGCCAGGGCGAGAGGTGGCGCGTCTCGCTGGCGAGCGCCAGCACGGCGAGCCCGGCGAGCAGGTACCACGCGCCCGCGAGCGGCACGGTGCGGGGCAGGATGCGGGCGGAGGCGAACAGGCCGAGCCCGACCAGGACCTGCCACAGGCCCGGCAGCATCCAGAGCTGGTCCGGCGCGAAGCGGGCGAAGACGAGCCCCAGACACAGCCCCGCCCCGCCCGCGGGCAGAAACCCCTCGATGGCGCTGAACACCATCGCGTCGGCGAGCCCCGAATGGACCCGGCGCGAGCGGCGCACCGCCTCGAACCCGATCAGGAGGCAGGCGGTGACGGCGGCGGCGATCCAGAGCCCGAAGAAGACGACCGGCCGCCCGGTCGGATCGTCGAGCAGGACGTCCTGGGCGCCCGCGACGACGAGGGCGAGGACGCCGGTGGCGGCGAGCGTCGCCGCGCCGAGGCCGCGGAACGCGGTGTCCCGCGCGATCTGCATCCGGATCGCGACGATGTCGGCGAGCGCCTTGTCGAGGTCGCCGTGGGTGTCACGCATGGGGCCTGTCTTCCCGCGTCGAAGCGTGCTTTGCATTGCAAAGTACACGCGGACGCAGAGCCGTCAAGCGGGGAGGCGTCAGATTCAAGGCCATCGCTCGAAGCTGCTTGGGCAGCTTCGCGGCGCCAAGGGGCACGACCAAGAGCGCCGCGCGTAGCGGGCTTTCCGGGGCGTCAGCCCCGTAAAGCGTCGAGCGGAGCGAAAGCATGAGCCCGCGGAGGCGGGCGCCGGCGACTGAGGCCGGCGAAGAACCAAAGTGATCGCTTTCAAGCGATCACCTTGCGTCAGATTTCGGCCCGCAGCCCCGCGAGGTCGAGGCGGCGGGTGACCATGGCGAGGTCGCCCTGTCGGTCCCGCGGCCACTCGGCCTCCGGCCGGTCGCGGTAGAGCTCGACCCCGTTCCCGTCGGGATCGCGCAGGTAGAGCGCCTCGGACACGCCGTGGTCGCTGGCGCCGTCGAGGGGGAGGCCGGCCGCCTCGACCCGGCGCAGGGCGTCGGCCAGGGCCGCCCGGGTCGGGTAGAGGATCGCGAGGTGGTAGAGACCGGTATGGCCGGGCGGCGGCGGGGAGCCGCCCGCGCTCTCCCAGGTGTTGAGGCCGATATGGTGGTGGTAGCCGCCGGCCGAGACGAAGGCCGCCTGGGCGCCGTAGCGCTGCGTCAGCGCGAAGCCGAGCACGCCGCAATAGAAGCCCAGCGCCCGTTCGAGGTCGGCCACCCTGAGATGGACGTGACCGATGCGGGTCTGCGGATGGATCGGTTCGCTCATGGGGGCGGTCTCCTCGCGCCGCTCGTCACGCCCGCCGCAGGGCGTAGGGGCCGTCGCCGAGCCCGGCCTGGACCAGCAGCATCACCGCCCAGAAGCCGGCGAACTCCCAGCCGCCGCCGGGATTCTGCGCAAAGAAGCCGTTGGCGCCGTGCACGGTGACGATGGCGCCGATCAGGACCGGGACCAGGGCCAGGGCGACGAAGCGGGCGTAGAGGCCGAGGATCAGGGCGAGGCCGCCCGCGGCCTCGACGGCGATCACCGCGTAGCCGAGGGCGGGCGGCAGGCCGAGGGAGCCGAAGAAGGCCGCCGTGCCCGCGGGGGTGAACACGAACAGCTTCAGCCCGGCATGGGCCAGGAACAGGCCGCCGAGGGTGAGACGCAGCAACAGGGCGGCGTAGGGGGCAGTGCGGGCGTCGGTCATGGTCGTCTCGGGGTCCGGTTGGTTCGATCGCCGTCGCGGTGACGGCGGTTGCGGTGACCGGACCATGCCCTGCCCGTGCCCTTGCGATAATCCGCGTTCCCCGCCATTCACCTCACCCTGAGAGAGTGAGGTGAGCCGTGCTCGACCGCGTGACGGGAATGCAGGTCTTTGCCCGGGTGGCGGCGCTCGGCAGCTTCTCGGCCGCCGCGCGGGCGCTCGGCCTTTCGCAGACCGGCGTGACCAAGCACGTGGCGGCGCTGGAGACGCGGCTCGGCACGCGGCTCCTGCACCGGACGACGCGCCGGCTGACGCTCACCGAGACCGGGCGGGGCTATCTCGAAGCCTGCGAGCGCATCCTCGCCGAGATCGCGGAGGCCGAGGCCATGGCCGGCGCCGAAGGGGTCGAGGCGCACGGAACCCTTCGTCTCAACGTGCCGCTCTCCTTCGGCGTGCGGGAGATCGCCCCGGCGCTCGCGGCCTTCGCCGCCGCGCATCCGGCGCTGACGATCGAGCTCGGCCTCAACGACCGGCGGGTCGACCTGATCGAGGAGGGCTGGGACCTCGCGGTGCGGATCGGAACGCTCGCCGATTCGGGCCTGATCGCGCGGCGCCTCGCCGCCAGCCGCCTCCTGGTCTGCACCGCGCCGGATTATCTCGACCGGCACGGCACGCCGCGCGCGCCCGAGGACCTGAGGGAGCACAACTGCCTCGGCTATACCCTGTCCGATTCCAGCGGCTGGCGCTTCGGCGATCGGGTCTACCCGGTCTCCGGCACCCTGCGGGCGCCGAACGGCGCCGCTCTGGTGGCCGCGGCCTCGGCCGGTCTGGGACTCGTCTACCAGCCGACCTTCCTGGTGGCGGAGGCCCTGCGCGCCGGCAGCCTCGTCGCCCTCGATCTCGGTGCCCCCTGCCCGACCCTGCCGATCCACGCCCTGATGCCGCCGGGCCGGCGCCCGGCCAAGACCCGCGCCTTCGTCGATTTCCTGGCGGAGCGGTTCGCGGGCGAGCCGGCCTGGGAACGGGACCTGCCGGAGGCGGTGCGGGGGTGAGAGCGACGCGCGCGTCAGCCGACAGCGGCCTCTCCGCCCTCGAACAACCGGATGATCTCGTCCTGGTCCATCCTGTCGAAATCGTCCGGGACCGAGATCTGTCCGACGAGCCCGCCGAGGCGTCGCGTGCGCGGCGGCTCGGCGTCCGCGGGCACGACCCGGACCAGGGGGCGGCCGTTCTCGGCGATCACGAACGGCTCGCCGCGCGACGCCGCCTCGACCAGCCGCGACAGATCCGCCTCGGCCTCGCGGAGGCTGACCGTTTTCATGACGGTCTCCCTGATGTGGAACCGCCCTGACGCTAGTCCGGGCCCGAAACGGCCGCAAGCACCAGCAATTGTGGGCTCTCCGGACTCTTCCTGAGACCGCCCGACAGGCCCATATTGTCGCCATGCCCGCACCCAAGAATCCGCGCGTGAGCCCGGCCAAGGCGCCAGTCAAGATACCGGCCAAGGCACCGGCCAAGGCGACCTCGAAGACGACGGCGAAGGCGGACCGGCCCGAGCTGATGCCGCTCGACGAGCATCTCGCCGCCCTGCTCAACCCCGCCCTCAACCGCAACCGCCCGAAGGCGATCGAGCCGGTGCCCCAGCCCGAGCCGGCCCGGAAGGGGCGCGGGAGCAAGGGCGAGGCGAAGGCCTACAAGAAGATCGCGCAGGACGGCTTCGCCGAGGCGCCGCAGGCGGGCTTCGCCATCGGCGACGCGGCCGACGTCGATCCGCGGCTGGCCCAGGCCCTCGGCCTGATCCCGCCGGACGACGGCCCGGCCCCCGAGGCCGCACCCGAGGCGGACGCGCCCTCCCTCGCGACGGAGGGGGTCTCGGCCACGGTCGAGGCGCTGGAAAAGCTGCTCACCGAGGGCAACCCGCTGTTCAAGAACGGCGAGGCCTGGGTGCCGCACCGCCCGGAACGGCCGGCGAAATCCGAGGGCGGCGTCCGGTTCACGCTGAAATCCGACTTCACCCCGGCGGGCGACCAGCCCAGGGCCATCGCCGAACTGGTGGAGGGCGTCAGAACCGCCGAGCGCGACCAGGTGCTCCTCGGGGTCACGGGCTCCGGAAAGACCTTCACGATGGCCAAGGTCATCGAGGAGACGCAGCGTCCGGCCCTGATCCTCGCCCCGAACAAGACGCTGGCCGCGCAGCTCTACGGCGAGTTCAAGAGCTTCTTTCCGGACAACGCGGTCGAGTACTTCGTCTCGTACTACGACTACTACCAGCCGGAAGCCTACGTGCCGCGCTCGGACACCTTCATCGAGAAGGAATCCTCGATCAACGAGCAGATCGACCGGATGCGCCACTCGGCGACGCGCGCCCTGCTGGAGCGGGACGACGTCATCATCGTCGCCTCGGTCTCCTGCATCTACGGCATCGGCTCGGTCGAGACCTACACGGCGATGTCGTTCACGGTCTCGCTGGGCGAGAAGATCGAGCAGCGCCAGCTCATCGCCGACCTCGTGGCGCTGCAGTACAAGCGCATCCAGTCGGACTTCGCCCGCGGCACCTTTCGCGTGCGCGGCGACGTCATCGAGCTGTGGCCGGCCCACTTGGAGGATCGCGGCTGGCGCATCGGCCTGTTCGGCGACGAGGTGGAGTCGATCGTCGAGTTCGACCCGCTCACCGGCAAGAAGATCAACGAGCTGAAGTTCGTCAAAGTCTACGCGAACTCGCACTACGTCACGCCGCGCCCGACGCTGCAGCAGGCGATCAAGGGGATCAAGACCGAGCTGAAGGGGCGCGTCGAGGAGCTGACCCGGATGGGCCGCCTGATCGAGGCGCAGAGGCTGGAGCAGCGCTGCACCTTCGACATCGAGATGATCGAGGCGACGGGGGCCTGCAACGGCATCGAGAATTATTCGCGCTACCTGACCGGGCGGAAGCCCGGCGAGCCGCCGCCGACCCTGTTCGAGTACCTGCCCGACAACGCCCTCGTCTTCACCGACGAGAGCCACGTCACCGTGCCGCAGATCGGCGGCATGTATCGCGGTGACTTCCGGCGCAAGGCGACGCTCGCCGAGTACGGCTTCCGCCTGCCCTCCTGCCTCGACAACCGCCCCCTGCGGTTCGAGGAATGGGACGCGATGCGGCCGCAATCGGTCCACGTCTCGGCCACGCCCGGCAAGTGGGAGATGGAGCGCACGGCCGGCGTCTTCGCCGAGCAGGTGATCCGCCCCACCGGTCTCGTCGATCCGGTGATCGAGATCCGCCCGGCCCGCTCCCAGGTGGACGACCTCCTGGGCGAGGTCCGCGCCGTGGCCCAGGCCGGCTACCGCACGCTGGTCACCACGCTGACCAAGCGCATGGCCGAGGACCTGACCGAGTACCTGCACGAGAACTCGGTGCGGGTGCGCTACATGCACTCGGACATCGACACCCTGGAGCGGATCGAGATCATCCGCGATCTCCGGCTCGGCGCCTTCGACGTCCTGATCGGCATCAACCTGCTGCGCGAGGGCCTCGACATCCCCGAATGCGCGCTGGTGGCCATCCTCGACGCCGACAAGGAGGGTTTCCTGCGCTCCGAGACGTCGCTGATCCAGACCATCGGCCGCGCGGCGCGCAACGCCGATGCCCGCTGCATCCTCTACGCGGACACCATCACCGGCTCGATGGAGCGGGCGATGGCCGAGACCGAGCGCCGCCGCCAGAAGCAGCTCGCCTACAACGCCGAGCACGGCATCACGCCGCAATCGGTCAAGCGCGGCATCGCCGACATCCTCGAGAGCGTCTACGAGCGCGACCACGTCCGCGTCGATACGGGGCTCGCCAAGGACGCGATCACGGTGGGCCACAACCTCAAGGCCGTCATGGCCGACCTCGAGAAGCGGATGCGCGCGGCCGCCGCCGACCTCGACTTCGAGGAGGCGGCCCGGCTGCGCGACGAGCTCAAGCGGCTCCAGGCCACCGAGCTCATGGTCTCCGACGACCCCATGGCGCGCCAGGGCGATGTCGAGCGCGAGGCCGGGCGCTACGGGCAGAAGGGCAGCCGGATCGCCAAGCCGACCCTCGACAACATGGGCCCCGGCACCGACCGTGAATTGCCGGCCGGGGCCGTGCCCTGGCAGGAGCGGCCGAAGGCGCGCTCGACGCAGGGGCTCGGCGGCCAGAAGCCCCGCTACAAGGGCGGCGGCGGGCGCAAGCGCGGCTGACACCGTCTGAAACCTCGCCGAGGGGAACCTTGGCCACCGGCCGGGATTGGCCCTTCAGATCCTGCAACCGCCGGGCGGCTCCGCCGTGAGCCCGGTCGGCGGCGCGGACCCTGCGGGAAGCCTGAAACGGAGCCGACCGATGCGATCCCCCTCTCCCCTCAGCCGCGCCGCCCTCGGCGCCCTCCTCGGCAGCCTGATCCTGTCCGCGCCGGCGCTGGCCCAGAGCGTGGCCAACCCCAACGACCAGCCCACCGCCGGCACCCTGCCCTCCGGCACCGACACCGTGCGCGGCAACCAGCGCACCGCCGAGCGGTCGACCGGCGAGGTGTCGCCCCCTAGCGCGATCCGCTCCTCGACCTCGGTGATGCCCGAGGGCCGGAGCAGCGGGAAGACCGTGCGCACCAACCCCACCGACCATCTCTCGAAGCCGTTCCGCACGAGCTACGAGAACTGATCCGCAACCCCATCCCAAGGCTCGCCGTTGGACCGGCACGGCCGCCGCAGGCGGCGTGAACCGGCGGGAGGAAACGCATGGGGCTGCTCGATCAAGTCATCGGCGGAGTCGTCGGACAGGTTTTGGGGGGTGGACGCGGCGGGGCCTTGGCCTCGCCGGTGGTGAAGGCTCTCCTCATGCTGCTGCTCGCCAAGGGCGCGGGCGGGCTTGGCGGCGGAGCGGGCGGCGGGCTCGGCGACATTTTCGGCCGCGGATCGCCCGAGCCGGGCGGCCGGCCCTTCCCCGATCCGGGCGTCGACGACGGCGATCTCGGTGGGTTCAACCAGGGCCGCCGCAGCGGGCCGCCAGCGCAAGGTGACGATCCCGGCGGCGATTTCGGCGATCTCGCCGGCATGCTCGACGGTCCGGGCGACGGTCATTCCGGGCACCGCTCCCCCGGCGAGGGCCCCTATGCCGGGCTCGACCGTGAGCCGCAGGATGGGAGCGGCCCCGCCGCGGGCGGGCTCGACGGCCTGATCCAGAGCTTCGAGCGGAGCGGGCTCGGCGACGTGATCGGCTCGTGGATCGGCCACGGCCCCAACCGCGAGATCGCGCCGAACCGCCTCGCCGAGGCCCTGGGTCCCGGCACCGTCGACAGCCTCAGCCGCGAGACCGGCCTGCCGCGCGAGGACCTGCTCGCGCAGCTGGCGCAGGCCCTCCCCGGCGTGATCGACGCCCTGACGCCCCAGGGCCGCGCCCCGAGCCGCGAGGAACGCGGCGGCTGGTGAGGGCGGGGGCATGACCTACGAGCTGCACTACTGGCCGATGATCCCCGGCCGCGGCGAGTTCGTGCGGCTCGCCCTCGAACAGGCCGGGGCGGAGTACGTCGATGTCGCCCGCCTGCCGGAAGAGGACGGCGGCGGCATCGCGGCGATGATGGACCGCCTGGAGGACGAGCCGCTGCGCCCGCCCTTCGCGCCGCCCTTCCTCAGGGACGGCGACCTCGTCATCGGCCAGACCGCGGCGATCCTGCTCTATCTCGGGCCGCGCCTCGGCCTCGTCGGGGCGGAGGAGGCCGACCGGGTCTGGACGCACCAGATCCAGCTCACGATCGCCGACATGGTGGCGGAGGCCCACGACACCCATCACCCGGTCGGCGTCGGCCTGTACTACGAAGACCAGAAGCCGGAGGCGCGCCGCCGCGCCGAGGACTTTTGCGAGAACCGCATCCCCAAGTACCTCGCCTGGTTCGAGCGCGTGCTCGCCCGCAACCCGGCCGGGCCGGAGCATCTGGTGGGTGGCGCGGTGAGCTACGCCGACACCTCGCTGTTCCAGCTCGTCGAGGGCCTGCGCTACGCCTTTCCGAAGGCCGCGGCCCGGGCCCTGGCGCAGGCCCCGCGCGTCGCCGCGCATGCGGAGCGGGTCGGGCGGCTGCCGCGCATCGCGGCCTACCGCGCCAGCGAGCGGTGCCTCTCCTTCAACGAGGAGGGGATCTTCCGGCATTACCCGGAACTCGATCTCGGCTGACCTTGTCGCGAAGTCTGTTTTCCGGCCGAACCGTCGCGCTTGCACCGCCCGGCGGCGTGCTACAGGTGCAAGCGTGAGCATGCCCGAGCCTCTTCCTCCCGTCGCGGAACCGAGCGTCGAACCGGCGCGCTTTCGGGTCGCGACGCCGTTGCGGGCGGCGCAGGGCGCCCTCGCCCGGGCGCAGGACGCCGCCGGGATCGGCGTCTTCACCCTCGACCTGCGCGCGGGCGTTCTGCATCCGAGCCCCGCCTTCTGCCGCCTGCACGGCCTGCCGGTGCAGGAGCAGTATTCCCTCGCCGCTCTCGCCGAGCGGCTCGCGGCGGAGGACCCGGCGGCGATCCCCTCGGGCGAAAGGGCGGCCGGAGAGGTGGGCGGAGAGGTGGTCGAAGAGGCCGTGTACCGCGTCCGCGACCCGCTGACCGGCCTGCCCCGCTGGATCGCCCGCACCCTCGAGATCGAGCGCGACGCGGACGGCCGCCCCGTGCGGCTCGCCGGCGTGGTGCGGGACGTGACCGAGCAGCGGGCTCAGAGCACGGCCTTGGCCGAGAGCGAGCAGCATTACCGCACGCTGTTCGAGCAGATGGACGAGGGCTACTGCGTCATCGAGTTCATCGACGGCCCGCACGGGCCCCTGAGCGACTACGTCCACGTCACCGCCAACCGCGCCTACGCGCAGCATGCCGGCATCGAGGAGGTGGCGGGGAAACGCCTGCGCGAGATCGTCGGCGCGGAGGCCGAGGGCTGGCTCGCGCTCTACGGCGACGTCCTGCGCACCGGAAGGCCGATCCGCTTCCAGCGCGAGCTGGTCGCCACCGGGCGCTACCTCGAACTCGCCGCCTTCCGCATCGAGCCGCCGTCGCGGCGGCAGGTGGCGGTGCTGTTCCAGGACATCACGGCGCGCCGCCGCGTGGAGCACCTGCTCCATTCCAAGGCCGCCGGCCTGGAGGCGGAGGTGGTGGCGCAACGGCGCGACCGCGACCGGGTCTGGACGCTCTCGCCGGTGCTCAAGGTCGTGGCCTCCCCCGACGGGCGGATCGGCGCGGTCAACCCCTCGTGGAGCCGGACCCTGGGCTGGTCGCCGGCCGAGACGGTCGGCCGCCACGTGCCCGACTTCTTCGCCCCCGAGGAGCGCCCGGCGGCCGAGGCGGCGCTGGAGCGGCTCGCATCCGGTGATTCGACCGACCTCGAACTGACCTGCCTGACCCGGGACGGCGGCACCCGCCGGGTGCTCTGGACCATCGTCCCCGCCGACGGGCTGCTCTACGGCTTCGGCCGCGACATCACCGAGCAGCGCCACGCGGAGGAGGCCCTGCGCCAGTCGCAGAAGCTGGAGGCGGTGGGCCAGCTCACCGGCGGCGTCGCCCACGACTTCAACAACCTGCTCACAATCATCCGCTCCTCGGTGGAGTTCCTGCGCAGGCCCGACCTCGCGCCCGAGCGCAAATCCCGCTACCTCGACGCGGTCTCCGACACCGTGGACCGGGCGGCGAAGCTGACGGGCCAACTCCTCGCCTTCGCCCGGCGCCAAGCGCTCAAGCCCGAGACCTTCGACGTGGGCGAGCGGCTGCGCAGCATCGCGGAAATGCTCGATTCGGTGACCGGCGCGCGCATCCGCGTGGTCACCGACCTGCCCGGCGCCCCCTGCTACGTCCGCGCCGACGCGAGCCAGTTCGAGACGGCGCTCGTCAACATGGCGGTCAACGCCCGCGATGCCATGGACGGCGAGGGCCGCCTGACCCTGCGCCTCGACGGGGCCAAGCCGATGCCGCCGATCCGCGGCCATGCGGGTGCCGCCGGCCCCTTCGTCGCGGTCTCGGTCATCGACACCGGCACCGGCATCGCGAGCGCCGACCTCACCCGCATCTTCGAGCCGTTCTTCACCACCAAAGAGGTCGGACGGGGCACGGGGCTCGGCCTGTCGCAGGTGATCGGCTTCGCCAAGCAGTCGGGCGGGGACGTGGACGTGAAGAGCCGCGCGGGCGAGGGCACCGCCTTCACCCTCTACCTGCCCGAGGTCGCCGCCCCCCTGGCAGCCCCCGCCCCCGCCGGACCGGGGCCGGAAGCGGGCGCCGGGGCGCATCTGCGCATCCTCGTGGTCGAGGACAACCTCGAGGTCGGCCGCTTCTGCACGCAGATCCTGGAGGAGCTCGGCCACCACCCGGTCTGGGCCGAGAACGCCGAGGCCGCCCTGGTCGCGCTGGACCGGGCCGAGACGCCGTTCGACGCGGTGTTCTCTGACGTCGTGATGCCCGGCATGGGCGGCATCGCGCTCGCCCGCACCCTGCGCGAGCGCGCCCCGGATCTCCCGGTGGTCCTCACCTCCGGCTACAGCCACGTCCTGGCGCAGGACGACGCGCACGGGTTCGAGTTGCTGCGCAAGCCGTATTCGGCGCAGGAATTGGCGCGGGTGCTGCGGGAGATGGCTGTACGAGTAAATCAACAATGATAATCCTATATTTATCAAATATCTCACAGAATATTCAAATCAACCAATTTTGCAACAAGTAATCAATAAGGGCCTCCAAAGGCCGATCTGCTGCTCCCACTAGATGCAGCATTAGCCCTTAAGTCGATTTAGAAAAATTTAATCACCTGGAGTATAATCGGGTCGCAGATTTAAACCTCAGATAAAAACATGCGCTCCCCTCGATTTTCTCTACGTCAGCCAGACCTGAAAGCGGTATTCTCGGCTTCAAGTTTACAGCAAACATGGAAACATAAGGTAAGAGTATCAATAAGAAAATCTCCAGTACCAGATCCAATTGAGCATTTAGATTTCCACGTCAATTCATATGCTGAATGCCTTAGACTTGAACGTTTAGTCTGTGAAGGGAGTTATCAGCCAGCGCCTGCTCGGCGGTTATTAATGGAAAAATCAAAAGGCTTATGCCGACAGATTACAATCCCCTCCCGTCAAGACAATATAATTCTTCAGAGACTATCTGATGCATTATACTCGGAAATCCATGGTAAGGCTCCATCAAAAAGAGCATTTTTTGAGCCGGAAGATCATCGATTTTCCAATAACAAGAAGGAAAACAACGGAGCCCCAAGTTATGGAAGTTTTAGATCATGGATAAATTTCCAACGCGCATTGCTCAATTTCACAAAAACGAGAAAATACGTGATAGTCACTGATGTGGCAAATTACTATGATTCTATCAGCTACACCCACCTGAGGAATATTCTTTCGAGTCAAATAGATGTTCGAGAGGTAGTTCTTGACACGTTGATATATATCTTGTCATCACTACTATGGCAACCGGACTACATGCCGCGCATAGAGACTGGGTTGCCGCAAATTAACATTGATGCTCCTCGAATTCTCGCACATTGCTTTCTTTATGAACTCGATGAATACTTAGAAAAAAGGAAATGTGACTTCGTCAGATACATGGATGATATTGATATAGGTGTTGACAGTTTTGTTGAGGCTCGAAGAATTCTTAGAGACATAGACCTCATCCTCCAGACGCGGCAAGTCAGGCTCAATTCTGGAAAAACAAAAATCCTTACCAGCGAATAAGCTTTGAATCATTTCCGAGCTAGAGAGAACTACTTCTTAGATCTTGCATTTTCTCGCATTGAAAGAAAGTCTACATTAGGCTTGCCTACTTCTCGTGAGAAAAAAATTTTTGAAAAGACCTTTCCGAAACTATATGCAAGTGGCGAATTCGATGCCGGCGCCGGGGAGAAGATACTAAAACGCACATTGACACTGGCACGCAAGATTGGAGCCAATATAAACCCTCGTACGCTCGAAGACATATTTTACTCGCGACCCAGTTGCCGAGATAATGTGCTTTCGTATGAGACTCAACGAGTTGCACACACCAAAAGATTTGAGCGAATGTGTTCATACGCTACGGATTCAAGGATCGTGGATGAAATTTCCATTTTAAGCAGCATCGAGTCTCTAGTAGATGCGCGGTCATCACGCTCGAATTTGACCGACACGTCAATCGCGAAACTCAACAAGCACTTCATATCACAGAAATCCGCAGTTGGGGTGTATGGCCTTTTGTGGTTCGGGTCTAAGTATAATAATGCACGCTTAATCGTTGAGCATCTAAGGCTAACTTTTGATGTTTGGCGTGCGGATGCAATGTTGGGACGTTTAGTTGGGGGATTGACTCCTGTGATAAAAATAGGCGGCCTCGAAGATGATCTCCAAAAACTTTTAGACAACGCGCGGAACTCAGATGCTTACGATGTCTGGAGTTTTCACCAAGACTTGATGAGCAACTTAAGGGCATATTCTGCTGTAAAAAATATAATTTCCGTGCCCAATCCGACAAAGCCTCTAGGTATCACCCATCCAAAACTATTAATGCTGCTAAGCATTTTTCAAAATCAAACATGCCCTGATTCAGAAAAGTTAAAACTAATAACGGTCCACTCTAGAGCCAGGATTGACCCATACTATAGGCACCGAATGGCCTTATCCCTGCCGAAGCCCCTTCGAGAACAAGTTTTTTTATAATAATCGCTTCTACAACAGTTACACATTCCGTTGCACTTGAAGGCCCACTCGGCATCAACCGAGTGTGCCTAGATCTTGAGGCCTACTACAGCCTCGCGGGCTTGTTCGCCGCCGGTGGGTTGGTCAGCGCCTTCGTCTGGCCCGACCATCATGGTCAGGCAGCCTTCGACCTCGTCCCTCTCACGCCGCCAGACGCGGAAACACCAGCGCCTGATGCAGCGACACCCCCGCCGTCACGCCGTCGGCCGACGCCCAGGCCACGCTGTGGGGAAACCGGGCCGCGTCCCCCGCCGCGTAGACGCCGGGAACGGTGGTCTCCTTCATCGCGTCGGTGCGGATCACCGGCCCGAGCATTCCCTCGTCCACGGCGCAGCCGAGCCCCTCGGCGATCGGGCTGTTCAGCCGGTACCGGGGACCGACGAAGAGCGCGTCGAGCGGGATCGTCCGGCCATCCGTCATGACGAGGGCCGACAGGGCAGGCCCCTCGCCCGCGAGGGCCGCGACCGGACCGGGTTCGATCCCGACCTTGCGGTCGGCGAGCCGCGCGCGGGTCTCCGCGTCGGGCGCCGGGTTCCCGTTCAGGAAGAGCGTGGTCGGCCCCCATTCCGCGACCAGTTCCGCCTGATGGACCGATTTGGGGCCCGCGAACAGCACGCCGAGGCTGCGCCCGGCGAACTCGAAGCCGTGGCAGTAGGGGCAGTGCAGCACGCTGGCGCCCCAGCGCTCCGCCAATCCGGGGAGGTCGGGCAGGATGTCGCCGATGCCGAAGGCCAGGACGAGTTTCGCGGCTTCGAGACGGTCTCCTCCCGCGAGCGACAGGAGGAAGCCGTCGCCCTGCGCCCGCGCCGACACCGCCTCCCCCGCGACGAAGGTGGCGTTCGGATAGCCCGCGAGCTGCGCGCGGGCGGTCGCGATCATCGCCAGCGGGTTCTCGCCGTCCTGCGCGAAGAAGCCATGCGAGGCGGCGGCGAAGCGGTTGCGGGGCGCGCCGGCATCGACGACGCAGACCCTCCTGCGTCCTCGGGCGATGTAGAGCGCGGCGGACAGGCCGGCGAAGCTGCCGCCGACGACGATCGCATCATACCGCATGGGCGGTCTCCAGGTTGAAGTCGCCGCCGCGCGCGGCGAGGCGGGCGTGGAAGTCGGCGCTGAGCGCGGCGAGGGTGATCCGGCCGAGCTGCGCCATCAGGAGCGCCTCCGCCTCGCGGAAGCTCTCGTCCATCGCGGCGTTGACCGCCTGCTCGACGAGGCAGCCGGGCGCCTCGCTCCGGTTGCCCATGGCGAAGATCTCGGGGGCGCCGAGCGCCTCGTAGATGTCGCGCAGAGTGACGGCCTGGAGATCGCAGGCGATCCGCCAGCCGCCGCCATGCCCCTTCTCGGAGCGGACGTAGCCCCGCTCGCGCAGGCCCGCCATGATGCGCCGGATCACGACGGGGTTGGTCTGCATCACGCCGGCCAGGAACTCCGACGTCACCGGCCCCTCGATCTCCGCCATGTGCAGCAGCACGTGGAGGACGCCCGAAAGCTTGCTGTCTCGTCTCATGTAACTTTACATGTTTCATGAGAGCGCGCCTGTCAAGCGGGTGCGGGGCGTGTCCCGAACGCAAGAAGGCCCGCCTCCCGGCGGGCCTTCTCCCTGTCCGTGCGCGCCCGGCCACCGGCCGGGCGACGTCGAAGTCCCTCGACGCTACGGCTGGCCGGCGGGCTTGTTCGCGGCGGGCGGGTTGGTCGGCGCCGTGGTCTGGCCGGCGGCCGGCGGGGTGGCGGGCGGCGTCGCCGGGGCGGTGGTCGTGGTGTTGGCCGGAGGCGTGGTCGTGCCGGTGGTGTCCTTCTTCTCGTCCTTGCAGGCCGCGAGGCCGAGGGCGATGAGGCCGAGGACGGGAAGCAGCTTGATGGCGCGCATGGTGTTCCTCCGTGTCGTTGGGCTCTTCAGCCTGCCGCCGCGGACGGCCGGCACCCGAAGAGCGGAAACGGGCTTTGCCGTGCTGTGGCAAAGCTGAGAACGCGTTGCGGCCCCGAACCGTTCAACATTCGCGGGGCGAATGACCTGAAGAACGGGGGATGAGCGCCGAATTTCAGCAAACCCTAAGCCGGATGAAACCGGCGGCTCAGCCGTTGCGATCTTACCGGAGCGGCAGTTTTTGGCAGGTTTCGCAGAAGAAGGTCGAGCGCCCGCCCTGCACGATCCGGCCGATCCGGCCCGTGCAGCCCCTGGTCGGGCAGGCATGGCCCACCCGGTCGTAGACGCGGAACCCGTGCTGGAAGGCGCCGCGCTCCCCGTCCGGCCGGGCGTAGTCGCGCAGGGTCGAGCCGCCGGCCGCCACCGCCTCGGTCAGCACCGCCTTGATCTCGGTGACGAGTTTTTTCGCCTTCGGGGTCGGCGATCCGTCGGGCTTGGCGAGCGCCCCCGCCGGCAGGGCCGGGTGGAGGCCGGATCGGTGCAGCGCCTCGCAGACATAGATGTTGCCCAGCCCCGCGATCAGGCGCTGGTCGAGGAGCGCCGCCTTCAGCGGCGTGATCTTCCTGGCAAACAGGCGGGCGAGCAGGGCGGCGTCGAGGGCGTCCGACAAAGGCTCGACGCCCATCCCGGCGAAGTGGCGGCAGGTTTCGAGGTCGCGGGTCGCCACGAGGTCCATGAAACCGAAGCGGCGGGCGTCGTTGTAGGTGACGGTGGCGCCGTTGCCCATCGCCATCACCACGTGGTCGTGCTTGGGCGTGCCGAGCGCCCCTTCGAGGTAGAAGTCGCCCGGCGAGAGGTTCGAGCCGTCGGGGAGCCTGACGTCGAAGCGCCCGCTCATGCCGAGATGCAGGATCAGGCTCTCGCCGGAATCGAGATGCGCGGTGAGGTACTTGGCCCGGCGCGCCAGCTCGCGCACGGTCGCGCCCTCCAGCCGCTCGGCGAAGCGCTCGGGGAAGGGGAAGCGCAGGTTCGGCCGGCGCAGGGTGACGCGGGCGAAGCGGGCGCCGACCATCGCGGGGGCCAGCCCCCGGCGCACGGTCTCGACTTCGGGCAGTTCGGGCATGGTCGCGGTATCGAAACGGGGAAAGCGGATGCTTGGAGTGCCTCACAAAACGCCCGGCCACCGGTCGTGTCCGCTTCGACCGCGACGGCGCAGCGGGAGTTTTGTGAGAGACACTTAGCGCTCTCCCGGGCTCCCGGGCGAGCCCCGCCGGCCCCGCGCCGGGCGGCCACGCGGTGTCGCGCATCCGGCCGAGCCTCCCGACGCCGAGCCTCTCCGGTCCCGAGCCTCTCCGGGAACCGTTATCGGGGCTGACGGCTTGCTCCCGGCCAAGGTCCTTTCGGTGCGCTCCCTCGCCGGGCCGGCTGCCCTTCGGCGGGAGCGCGTCAGCCGGTCGTCGGAGTCAGCACGGCATGAGCGCCCACCCCTACCGGTTCGGGATCGAGGAGGAGTATTTCCTCGCCGACGCCGAGACCCGCGGCACGCCGCGCCGCTCGGTCAAGCCGTTCCATCAGGCGGCCGGCGAGCGGCTGCCGGAGATCGGGCGCGAGCTGCTCCAGTGCCAGGTCGAGGTCTGCACCCCGCCCTCCACGGAGTTCGCGGCCGCCCACGCCTCGCTGCTGCGGCAGCGGCGGGCGCTGGCGGAACTGGGGGGCGAGCACGGGCTCCTCGTCTTCGCCGCGGGCACCCACCCCATCGCCGACTGGGCGCGGCAATTGCCGACCAAGGGCGACCGCTACCGCGGCATCCTGCGCGATGTCGGCCTGGCCGGGCGGCGCAGCCTGATCTGCGGCATGCACGTCCATGTCGAGGTCGCCGACCCCGACCGGCGCGTGGCGCTGATGGACCGGCTGCTGCCGTTCCAGCCGCTGCTGTTCGCCCTCTCCGCCTCCTCGCCGTTCTGGCAGGGCAAGCCGACGGGTCTCTCCGCCTACCGCCTCAGCGCCTTCGGCGAGCTGCCCCGCACCGGCCTGCCGGACCTGATGGGCGACGCGGCGGCCTACGAACGCTACGTGCGCATCATGACCAATGCCGGCTCGATCCAGGATGCGAGCTTCCTGTGGTGGTCCCTGCGCCCCTCGATCAAGTTCCCGACGCTCGAACTGCGCATCGCCGATTCCTGCACCCGGCTCTCCGACGCCATCGTGGTGGCGGCCCTGTTCCGCTGCCTTGTGCGGCTGGTCGAGCGCCGGCCCGACATCCATGCGGGGCTCACCGGCGTCTCGCGGGCGATCGCGGCGGAGAACCTGTGGCGGGCCCAGCGCAGCGGGATCGAGGCGGAATTGATCGACGAGGCGTCCGAGCAGGCCTTCTCCTTCCCGGCCGCCCTCGATACGCTGCTCTCGCTGATCGCGGAGGATGCCGAGGCGCTCGACTGCACCGCGGAGGTGGCCGACGCCCACCGCATCCTGCAGGAGGGCACCAGCGCCGACCGGCAGATCGCCGCCTTCGAGGCGACCCGCGGCGGCGACACCAGCAACCGCCAGGCCCTCGACGCGGTGGTCGACTGGCTCGCCGAGACCACACGGGAAGGATGACGACGCGCGAGGGCTGAGGGCTGACGCATCGACTTCACCCGAAAGCCGCCCCCCCGCCGGGACGATGCTTCAGCCGAACAGCCCGGCGAGGTTCACGAGGCTCAAGCCCGCGATCAGGAGACCCACCACGACCATCAGCGCCCGTGCCGGGATCACCCGCACCAGCAGCGCGGCGACGGGCGCGGCGAACAGCCCGCCGGCGACGAGGCCGGCGATGGTGGTCCAGTGGGTCAGCCCGCCGAGCAGGGTGAAGGACACCCCGCTCGCCAGCGCGACGAAGAACTCCGCCGCGTTGACCGAGCCGATGGAGGTGCGCGGGTCCTGCCCGCCGCCGACCAGCGTCGTCGTCACCACCGGCCCCCACCCGCCGCCGCCGACCGCGTCGACGAAGCCGCCGCCGAGCGCCAGCGGCACCACCGCGCGGGGCGGCTCGCGCCGGGTCTTCAGCGTGCGGAACGCCTTCGACAGGACGTAGAGCCCCATCCCGAGCAGGTAGACCGAGACGAACGGCTTGATGGTGTCGCCGTCGACGGACGTCAGGAGATAGGCCCCCGCCACGGCGCCGATCACGCCGGGGATCAGCAGGCGCCGGAACAGGGCCCCATCGACGTTGCCGAGCCGCCAGTGCGACAGGCCGGAGAAGGCGGTGGTGAAGATCTCGGCCACGTGCACGGAGGCCGAGGCCGCCGCCGGCGGCACGCCGGTGGAGAGCAGGAAGGTGGTCGAGGTGATGCCGTAGGCCATGCCGAGCGCGCCGTCGACCGTCTGCGCCGCGAGCCCGACCGCGACGGCGGTCCAGAAGCCGCGGCTCGCCAGCCCCTCGCTCACGGCCTTGAGGGTGCCTCCGCCCGCGCCCTGGGCGAGCAGGACTAGGAACGCCGCGATCACGGCAAGCGCCGCCAGGGCGGCGAGGCCCAGGAGGACGAGCGTGCGCGGCTCGCCGCGCTTCGTCAGCCGCACGGAAGCGGCGGAAGACGATCCGGCCATGGGGAAAATGTCCGTTCGGGAAGGAGCCGAAAAGCTAAGGACCTGCACGCGGCGGGCAAGGGTTCGGCCTCCCAATGATCGGCGTCTGAGGAGAGCGAATCCCTCCGCGATCGGTTCCGAGAAGAACGTCTTTTCTTTCTCGGGCGCGGGGCCGGCGGGACACCGCCCGCCCAGCCGTCCGCCCTCGTCGATCAGCCCTCGCTGATCAGCCCTTGTCGAACGGGTTCTTCGACGTGCGCAGGGACAGCCGGATCGGCGTGCCGGGCAGGTCGAAGGCCTCGCGCAGGCCGTTGACGAGGTAGCGGGTGTAGGATTTCGGCAGGGCGTCGAGCTGGTTGCCGAACAGGGCGAAGTGCGGCGGGCGGCTCTTCACCTGGGTCGCGTAGCGGATCTTGATGCGCCGGCCCGAGACCGCGGGCGGCGGGTTGCGCTGGAGCGCGTCGGTGAGCCACGCGTTGATCCGCGCCGTGGAGACGCGCCGGCTCCACACCTCGGAGGCGTCGACCACCGCCTGCATCAGCTTGTCGATGCCCTCCCCGGCGAGCCCCGAGAGCGGCACCACCGCGACGCCGCGCACCTGCGGCAGCAGGCGGGTGCAATCCTCGCGCAGGCTCTTGAGCAGGCCCGGCTGGTCGGCGACGAGATCCCACTTGTTGAGGCCGATCACCACGGCGCGGCCCTCGCTCTCGACGAGATCGACGATGGTGAGATCCTGCTTCTCGAAGGGAATCGTCGCGTCGAGGAGCACGACCACGACCTCGGCGAAGCGCACGGCGCGCAGCCCATCGGACACCGCGAGCTTTTCCAGCTTGTCGTCGATGCGGGCGCGGCGGCGCATGCCGGCGGTGTCGTGCAGCTTGATCCGGCGCCCGCGCCACTCCCAGTCGAGGGAGATCGAGTCGCGGGTGATGCCGGCCTCGGGGCCGACGAGCAGGCGGTCCTCGCCGATCATCCGGTTGATCAGGGTGGACTTGCCCGCGTTCGGCCGCCCGACGATGGCGACGCGCAGGCCCTTGCCGCCCTCCTCGTCCTCCTCCTCGTCGTCGGGCTCGGGCAGAACCTCGCGGAGCGCATCCTGCAGCGAGCCCAGGCCCTCGCCGTGCTCGGCGGAGAAGGGGATCGGGTCGCCGAGCCCCAGCGAGAACGCCTCGTAGGCGCCGGCCATCCCGGCGCCGCCCTCCGCCTTGTTGGCGATGAGGATGACCGGGCAGCCGGAGCGGCGCACCAGTTCGGCGAAGGGCCGGTCGGCGGGCAGCACGCCGGCGCGGGCATCGATGACGAACAGGACCGCGTCGGCTTCGAGGATCGCGGCCTCGGTCTGGGCCCGCATGCGGCCGAGCAACGAATCGGCGTCCGCCTCCTCGAGGCCGGCGGTGTCGATGACGCGGAAGGCGACGTCGCCGATGAAGCCCTCGCCCTCGCGGCGGTCGCGGGTCACGCCGGGGCGGTCGTCCACCAGGGCGAGCTTGCGCCCGACCAGCCGGTTGAACAGGGTCGACTTGCCGACATTCGGGCGTCCGACGATCGCGACGGTCGGCAAATCCATGGGAAACAACTTTTTCCGAAAGCCGGAGGCCACCGTTCGGGACGATGCTCGAGAAGATAGGCGGTTGCGTCCGCGCCGTCAGCGGGTGATCGGCGGCGGGGCGGCGTTCTCGGGCTTGGCTTCCGTCACGGTGACGGGGCCGCCGGCGACCAGCGCCTCGTAGACCTCGACCCGCTGGCGCAGGCCCTGGGGCGTCTCGGTGTCGGCGCTGATCTGGTCGAACCAGCGGCCGGCGCCCTCGGTGTCGCCGCGCTTGAGCGCGGTCAGGCCGAGCATCTCGCGGGCGGTGTGGCGGTAGGCGTTGGTCGGGGCGGCCAGCCCCTGGAGGCTCGCCAGGGCCGCGTTCGGGTCGGACCCGTCGAGGCGCAGCAGGGCCGCGCGCAGGCGGGCGAGGTCGCGCAGGGAATCGCCGATGCCGGTATCGGCCGCGAGCCCGTCGTAGGCCGCCGCCCCGGCGGCGGCATCGCGCTTGGCCGTCTCGGCGGCGAGGCGGAAGCGGGCGAGCAGGGCGTAGCCGCCCGGCCCGTCGGTCCGGATCGCGGCGAAGTCGCGGTCCGCGTCCTCGACCTTGCCGTCCTTGGCGAGGCGGCTGGCCTGGTCGTAGCGCTCGGAGGCCGCCTCGGCGCGGGTGCGCTCGGCGTGGCGCCAGTAATTGTAGCCGCCGACGCCGGCCACGAGGAGGATCGCCGCGGTGATGATCAGCGCGTTGTAGCGCTTCCAGATCTTGGCGATCTGGTCGCGGCGGTAATCCTCATCGACCTCGCGGATGAATTCGTTGTTCTCGGCCATGACAAATCCGGGCGCCCCTCGCGGGAAGCGCGCTCGCCTCGCTCGTCGTCGTGTCGAGGGCGCCTAGCACAGCGTCCCCGCTTTGGCGAATGGGGGTCAGGCCTGTCCCGGCCAGGCGGCGACGCCGATGAGCAGCGGGTGCAGGTACTTGCCGAACACGAACCACGCCACGACGCCGACCACGACGGCGATGGCGTCGTTGCGCCAGCCGGCCGGGGCGGCCTGCCCGCCGTGCTGATCCGCCACCTGCCCCGCGGTCAGCGCCCTCCGCTTGGCGCTGATGCGCGCCGCCACCGCCCAGGCGAGGAAGGCGCCGAACAGCAGGATCGAGCCGAGATCGCCGTTGGCGAGCAGGTGGGCGGTCGCCCAGATCTTCACGGCCAGCAGCATCGGGTGCTTGAGCCGGGTGCGGATGTGGCCCGGCAGGTAGGTCGCCGCGAGGCTGATGAAGGCGAACAGCGTCAGCAGCACGGCGAGATGCCGGGTCCAGAGCGGCGGCGACCAGACCGGGATCATGCCCTCCTGCCGGTAGAGGCCGTAGCCGGTGACGGTGAGGATCAGGCCCAGCGCCGAGAGCAGGGTGTAGCCGAGCTTGAACCGGTTCTCGCCGATCCGGCCGATCACCTCCGCGCGCTTGGCCCGGGCCATGGAGAAGGCGTGCGTGCCGAGGAACAGCACGAGGCCGAGGATCAGAACCAGCATGGGGCAGCCTGTGGACGGCGCTCGCTCCGGCGGATGCGGACAAGCTCCCTGTAACGGTTCAAAACGCAATCTTTTCGCGATGTCCAGATCGTCTCGTCCCCTTGGCCGTCTCCTCTTCGGTGTCCTCGCGACCGCCTGCGGCCTCGCGCCGCCGGCCCGGGCCGCCCCGGAGCCGCCGCTCTCGGCGCTCACCCTGACGGGGCCGGAGCGGACGATCTTTTCCGCCACCCGCGACGCCTGCGACGGCGCCGACGTGCCCGACGCCCCCGCCCGCGCGTTTCGCGACGCGTCGGGCGGAATCGCGCTCTACGGCCTGCACTACCGCAACCGCGCCTTGCGCGGCCCGGACTTCGACAGTCTCAAGATCGATTGCCGGGTGGTGCTCGATTCCGGCGAGAAGCCCGATCCGGCGCTCTACGACGACCGCTCCTGGATCACCGCCACCTGGACCGAGGACGGCACGACCGTCGCCGCCCTCCTCCACCACGAGTACCAGGCCAACGAGCACGAGGGCCGCTGCCGCTCCAAGGTCTACATGGAGTGCTGGTACAACACGGTCACGGCGGCCTTCTCCCGTGACGGAGGCCGCAGCTTCGCCCGCGCGACGCCGCCCGCGGTGGTGGCCGGCGCGCCGTTCCGGCAGGAGGAGGGCCAGGGCCGGCACCGGGGCTTCTTCAACCCCTCCAACATCGTCGGCGAGGGGCGCTACCGCTACGTCTTCGCCTCGACCACCGGCTGGGACCGGCCCGGCAGCGACCAGGCGGCGGGCGTCTGCCTGTTCCGGACCGAGCGGCCCGACGATCCGGCGAGCTGGCGCGCCTGGACCGGCACCGGCTTCACCGCCGCCTTTCCCGATCCCTACCGCAAGCCGGTCAAGCTCGCCGACACCTGCAAGCCGGTGGCACCGTTTCCCGCCCCCGTCGGCGCGGTGGTGCGCCACCGCGGCAGCGGCGCCTGGATCGCCGTGTTCATGGCGGCCAAGGGCGGCGCCTTCCCGGAATCGGGCTTCTACTGGAGCAGCTCGCGCGACCTGCTGAGTTGGGATGTGCCGCGGCTGCTGCTCGCCGGCGCCACGCTCTACGACGATCCCTGCACGGCGAAAGGCCGGCTCATCGCCTACCCGTCCCTGCTCGATCCGGGCGCGAAGGGCCGCAACTTCGACGATGTCGGCGAGAGCGGCCTCCTCACCTTCGCGACCCTGCGCACGGAGGGCTGCACCATCACCTCCGACCGCGACCTCGTGCGCCGGCCGGTGACGATCAAGGTGTGGCCGTGAGGCTCTGAGGCGCCCGCCTCTCCCATCCTCCTCCTCATCCTGAGGTGCCCGCGCCAGCGGGCCTCGAAGGATCCTCCAGGGATCGCGCGGGACCTGGACGATCCTTCGAGGGTGACGCTTCGCGCCGCCACCTCAGGATGAGGGCGAGGACGGGATCGGTCGTCGGCCAGCGGAGTGCGGCCCCCTCACCCGAGGCCGAGCGCCGCCTTCTCCTCGAGATAGGCCGCGCGCACCGTCTCCTTGCCGTAGGCGCGCTCCAGCCGGCGCACGGTGAAGTGGGCGCGGCCCATGGACTGGAAATGATCCATGAAGGCGGCGTTGACCGCCGCGCCCCCGAGCGCGCCGATCACCGGTACGGCCTGGGCCGCGACCTTCTGCGAGACGACGAGGCCGAAGCGCGCGGCGATCTGGGCGGTGAGCCGCACCAGCGGGGGCGCGCCGGCATCGAGCAGCGAGCGGTGGGCGGCGTAGCGGGCGGCCTCCGACATGGTCTTGGCGAGCGCCGCGCGCACCGCGAAATAGCCGCTGTCGGCGACCGTGGTCCCGGCGCCGGCGCGCCCGCCCAGCGCGAAGACCTGCACGCAGGCGAGCGCGGTCTCGGGGTCGCTCAGATCCTCGCCCTCCTGCCGGGCGATCTCGGCGATGGAGCGCAGCATGATCGTCGTCGAGACCGGCAGTTCCACCGCCAGCGTCGCGAGGCCGAGCACGCCGCCGACGGCGCCGGTCGCCGCGGCGAGCGCCTTGTGGCGGGTGTCGCTCGACCCGAGCAGGCGGCTCAGGCGCCCGCCGGCCTCCGTCTCGATCCGTTCCAGCGCCGTGCCGGCGGGCTTCACGTCCCTGTCCGGCAGGGTCGCGAGCGCGACCCGCAGGGCGGTGCGCATCGCGCCCTCCGTGGCGCTCGCCACCGTCTCGGTGATGGGGGCCGGCAGCGCGCGGCCGATCATGTCGAGGGGCGCGCCCGCCGCCGCCGAGAGCCGCGCGGCGAGCCCCGGCTTCTCCAGCACGGCCACCGCGCGCCGCAACACGGCGCGGTCGTCCTCCGACAGGGGCCTTCCGGCCGGCGGATCGACCGGGACCGGCAGGGTTTCTCCGACAACGGCAAGGTCGTTCACGTCTGCGCCCTCGCGGCTTTTGGCGACATCTCGGGGCTGGCTTCGGTCGCGGCAAGACCTTCGGTTGAGGCAACACCTTCGGCTGAGCCAGGACCCCCGGCTGAGCCAAGACCGACGGGGCCGGTTGGGTTCCCCGGTCGGGTCTCGGGTGCGGGTTCGGATGCGGGTGCCGGTGCGGGCTCAGGCGCGGCCTCCGGCGGCGCCGTGCGCTGCGGGATGCGGCCCACGGCGAAGCACAGGGCGACCACGGGAATGCCGACCGCCGCCGTCATCGCGAAGAAGGTCGGGAAGCCGTAGGCCGCCACCACGAAGCCGGAGGTGCCGGCGACCAGCTTGCCCGGCAGGGCGTAGAGCGAGGAGAACAGGGCGTATTGCGTGGCCGCGAATCCCGGCGTGGTCAGGCTCGACATGTAGGCGATCAGGGCGATGCCGGCGAAGGAGCCGCACAGGCTCTCGATCGACACCGCGACGGCGAGCCGCCACTGCTCGGGCTCGCCGAGCGCCAGCCACGCCAGCGAGAGGTGCGAGGCGGCGGCGATGAAGGCGCCGATCACCAGGGTGGGGAACATCCCGAGCCGGGCGATCGACCAGCCGCCCGCGAAGCCGCCGGCGATCCCGACCCAGATGCCGAACAGCTTGACGATGGTGGCGATCTCCGCCTTGCCGTAGCCGAGGGTGATGTAGAGCGGGTTGGCCATCACGCCGGAGACGAAGTCCGGCATCCGGTAGAGGGCGACGAGGGCCAGCACCGCGAACAGGGCGTTGCCCATCCGGGCATGGAGGTCGGTCAGCGGCTCCAGCACCGCGCGGCGCACGGCGGCCGGCAGGTCGCGCTTGCCCGAGGCCGCCTCCCGCGGCCGGTCGTAGGGCGTGGCCAGGAGCGCCGCGATCAGGCCGACGCCCATCAGCGCGGCCATCGAGAGATAGGCCATCGTCCAGCCGCCATAGGCCGCGACGTAGAGCGCGCCGGCCCCGGCCAGGATCAGGCCGAACCGGTAGCCGAGATTCGAGGTGGCGGCCATCATGCCCTGCAGGTCGGTGCCGGCCGCCTCGATGCGCCAGCCGTCGATCACCACGTCCTGGGTGGCGGCGCAGAAGGCGACGAGGAAGGCGCCGACCCCCAGCAGCGCGAGCTGCTCCTTCGGGTCGGCGAAGGCCATCAGCACCAGCGCCAGGGCGGTGGCGATCTGCGTCGTCACCATCCAGGCGCGCTTGCGGCCGAGGCGGGCCGCGAGGAACGGCACGTCGACCCGGTCGATCGAGGGCGCCCAGAGGAACTTCAGCGAGTAGGGCAGCGCGACGTAGCTGAACAGGCCGATCGTCTTGATGTCGATGCCGGAATCGGCGAGCCGCAGGGTGAAGGTGCCGAGCACGAGCAGGAGCGGCAGGCCGGAGGAGAAGCCCAGCGCCAGCATCTGCGCGAGGCGCTTGTCCTCGGTGATGTCGCGCAGGCGCAGCTTGCGCGGCTTCGCGGGCGTTTCGGGGGTCGCTGCTTGCGCCGCCATCGCGTGGAACTCCCTGGAGCCTTCGCCCGGAGGCGGGTGCGGGGTTTGGTGCCCGGTTTGGTGCCCGGTTTCATGGATCTGGAGCGCCGCGAACGGCCGGATGCCCCCGACGCTCGCGCATCTTTGACAGGACTCTGCGGAAAACATGGCGGCCTTGCGCCCGCC